>JBEBJH010000131.1:0-13225 GCA_040079965.1 Cyclobacteriaceae bacterium | reverse complement strand
CCCTGGGGCATTGCTTTTAACGAAGCTCAGCGCATGGCTATTGAAGCTGATGCTTCATGGAAAGAAGAGGATGCAAGAGCAGGAATCGAGGGACTAAAGGCTGCAAGGGCTATGGGCATGATTTCATTTCGCACCTACGATACATTTCTGCAAACGCAAAGTGAAAAGACTGTTGATAAAACTGATGATTTCAGAGCTGCTTCTTACCAACGGTATCAGGGGCAAAAATTAGCGAATCGATTTAATGCCTTTACATACTGGGTGCTTACGAAAGCCATGGACAGTCACCACGTAGGTCGCGGAAGAACAAGCACTGAAGCTGCCTTAAAGAAAATTAAAGCAAACACCTTAGTAATCGGGATAGATTCGGATTTATTGTTTCCTGTTCGTGAACAAGAATACCTGGCCAACTATATTCCAGGTGCTAAGTGGGATACACTCTCTTCGTTACACGGTCACGATGGGTTTCTGGTAGAATTCGATCAGTTCAAAAGTACCGTTCGAAAATTTTTAAAATCAGAATTAAAGAAAGAAACGATTGTATGAAGAAAAAATTAAAACTTGGTTTGTTTGGTTTCGGTTGCGTAGGACAAGGATTGTACCACGTATTAAATGAAACTCACGGAGTAAAAGCCGAGATAAAAAAAATATGTGTAAAAAATAAAAATAAATCGCGCATCATCGACTCTTCATTTTTTACCTATGAAGCCAATGACATTTTGAATGACCCTGAAATTGATGTGGTTGTTGAATTGATTGACGATGCAGATGCGGCTTTCAAAATCGTAAAAAAATCAGTTGAGAACGGAAAGCATGTGGTAACGGCTAACAAAAAAATGCTAGCTGAACATTTGGAAGAAATTTATCAACTGCAACAAACGTATGATAGATCAATTCTTTATGAAGGGTCTGTTTGCGGAAGCATTCCTATTCTTCGTAACCTGGAGGAATACTATGACAACGATTTGATCACTAGCATTGAGGGCATCTTCAATGGTTCTACCAATTACATTCTGACCAAAGTTTTTGAAGAAAAGAAGAGTTATATCGAAGCGCTGAAGGCGGCTCAGGATCTGGGTTTCGCAGAAAGCGATCCTGCCCTTGACGTAAAGGGGTACGATCCAAAATTTAAACTCACCATTGCCATCGCGCACACCTTCGGCCTTTTTGTAAAACCTGAAAACATCATCAATGTAGGTATTCAGAATATTTCAGCCGTTGATCTTAAGTATGCCCGGGAAAATAATCTGACTATCAAATTAGTAGCCCGCGCTTATAAAATCAGTGGAAATATTTTTGCATTTGTAGCACCTCAATACATACCGGCTGACCATATGCTTGCCTCGGTGCGTAATGAATACAATGCTGTTTTGGTAGAAGGCGCCTTCGCAGAAAAGCAGGTCTTTATTGGAAAAGGTGCTGGCAGTTACCCAACTGGTTCAGCCGTACTTTCAGATATTTCGGCTCTTACCTTCGACTATCGATACGAGTACAAAAAATTTACTCAAGGCGAAGGCTTGCCGTTCTCTAATGAAGCACTGGTGGACGTTATTGTTAGCTTCCCGGAGGGCTCCCTCATTTCCAACCGCGATTTTGAAAACTTTAAAGGCGGATACCAGGGGAACGGGTACCAGTATCTTCAAGGAAGTGTAAAACTTGAAAAACTTAAAGAATGGGCGGAATGGGATAAGTTAAGTGTGATTCTGGCACCTGAAATCAACCTGGTTTCCGCAAATCTTCCCCAAAAAGAAGAGCTTTTGTCTGCTTGAGTTAAGCATTTTAACCAGAACTTAGCTGAGACCTAAACAAGGCACTGGCAACCACACGTTGCCTTTTTTTATTTCTTGACTTCTCAGAATTTTAGGCTCCTTCAAATGGAGTGTTTTAACTCCGATTCCTATATTTGTAGCCCAAGGTAATTAAGTCTATCCATGTTAATTCTTACTTCTATCGTTGCATTTACCGCAGTAATTCTGCTGCTGGTGGCACTTCTGATTTTTGCACAAAAAAGATTGGTGCAGTCGGGCCCGGTTAAAATTGTGATCAATGGCGAAAAGACCATTACGGTATCGGCAGGCAGCTCACTATTGAGTACCCTCGCCAACGAAAAAATCTTTTTACCCTCTGCTTGTGGTGGTGGTGGCACCTGTGCCATGTGCAAATGTGTTGTGGAATCAGGTGGTGGCGATGTGTTGCCAACTGAGGTTGGACATCTGACCCGAAAAGAACAGAAAGAGCACGTACGCCTTGGTTGCCAGGTAAAAGTGAAACAGGATCTCACCATCCATATCCCAGAGGAAATTTTCGGAATTAAGAAGTGGGAATGTGAAGTGGTTTCGAACTACAACGTATCCACGTTCATAAAAGAGTTTGTTGTAAAACTGCCTCCCGGTGAGACCTTAAAATTTGAAGCCGGTGGATATATTCAGATCGATGTTCCCGAGGTAAAAGTCGATTTCAAAACGATGGACATCACTCCACACCCTGAATTGGGTCACAAACAGGATGTATTCCAATCTGATTGGGATAAGTTTAAGCTTTGGGATCTTAAGATGAAGAATGAAGAGCCCATCTTCCGAGCCTACTCCATGGCTAACCACCCGGCCGAAGGAAACATTGTGATGTTGAACATTCGTATTGCAACCCCACCCTGGGATCGTGCCAATAACAAGTGGATGGATGTAAATCCAGGTATTTGTTCTTCGTATGTATTCTCACGCAAGCCGGGCGATAAAGTAACCATTTCTGGCCCTTACGGGGAATTCCATATTAATAAGACACAGCGCGAAATGATTTACATTGGTGGTGGTGCTGGAATGGCTCCGCTCCGCGCACAAGTCTTTCACCTGTTCCATACAGAAAAAACCAATCGCAAAGTTTCTTACTGGTATGGTGGACGGTCCAAGAAAGAATTGTTCTACACTGAACATTTCAGAAAAATTGAAAAACAATTTCCCAATTTCAAATTCTATATCGCGCTCTCTGAACCACTTCCTGATGACAATTGGAAAGTAAATAAAAGCCTGGACGATACCGAGGGTGACGGCTACATTGGCTTTATTCACAAAAGTTTGTTCGACAACTACCTGGCTAACCATCCGGCACCGGAAGATGTGGAGTATTACCTATGCGGTCCTCCGCTGATGAATGCAGCGGTACTAAAGATGTTGGATGATATGGGTATCCCTAAGGAAAACGTACGCTTTGACGACTTTGGCGGGTAATTCAAAAGACATAATAGCATGTAAAGGGGAGCTCTTCGCTCTCCTTTCTTTTTTCAAATAGGTGATCTAATTTCATTTTTTTAGCTTTGTTTAAAGATCTTCATCCATGGATTTAACTATTCTCTTTTCACCCCTCGAAGAATCCATCTACAACAAGTCCTTCTCTGCCAATTCGCTGCTTAAAAATATTAAAATCTATGGCGATAAAATGCCTGACTTTAAAGGCGTGGATATTGCAATCTTTGGAGTGAGGGAGGAACGTGGAACAACCACCAATCACGGCTGCAACAAAGGCCCTGATGAAATCCGTAAGAAATTATACAATCTCAAAAAAGGAAATGGCGCTTACCGGATCGTTGACCTCGGAAATCTGAATGCCGGTATCGACCTGGACGAGACCTATGTGCGTATTAGTGAGGTATGCCGAATTTTATTGGAGAACAATGTGATGCCACTGATTCTGGGGGGTACACACGATCTGGACTACGGTCAATACCGGGGCTATGAGGAAATGGAAAAGCTTATCAGTCTACTGAACATCGATGCTTTTCTCGATCTGGATGACAATAAAGAATCAGCACCGGCCTATCAACACATTCATAAAATTCTGCTGCATGAGCCAAATTACTTGTTGAGCTACACCCATCTGGCCCATCAGCTTTACCTGATCGATCCATCGTCTGTTTCCATTTTAGAAAAACTCTATTTCGAAGCCTTTCGCGTTGGACAAATGCGCACCAACCTTACTGAGATGGAGCCGGCCATCCGCAATGCTGATTTACTTTCTTTTGATATCACTGCCATCCGATCATCCGATGCCCCCGGCAATGCTAATGCTCAACCTTTTGGTTTGAGCGGTGAAGAGGCTTGTCAGCTTTGCTGGTATGCCGGCATGAATGAAAAACTTAGCTCAGCTGGCTTCTATGAATACAACCCAACGTACGATGACGCTAATAAAAAAACGGCTTCCGTAATTGCCACCATGATCTGGTATTTCATCGAAGGATTCTATCACCGCAAGAACGAACATAATTTTAAGAGCAATGATTTTTTGAAATACGTAGTGTCCATGCCTGTAGAACCCGAAACGCTTGCCTTCTATAAAAGTAAAGTGACGGAAAAGTGGTGGATGGAAGTTGCCTATCATCGGCCCGGTGCCCGCTATACGCGCAACAGTATTATCCCTTGCAGTTACAGTGATTATCAAACTGCCACCAGGGGCGAAGTGCCCGAGCGATACATCAGCACTTTAGCTAAATTGATCTAATCAAAAATGAAAAACGTATTTCTTATTTCCGTGTTAGCGTTGCTAACGACTGCATGCAACAGCAATCTGAACGATCCTCAAAAAATCATTGATAAAGCCATCGCGACTTCCGGTGGTGAAAAATATCTGAATTCCACGATCGAGTTTGATTTCAGAGATCGGCACTACATCGCCAAACGGGAAGGCGGAATCTTTTCGTACGAACGGATAACTAAGGACTCTGCAAGAACTACGCACGATTTTTTGACAAACAATGGATTTCGCAGAAAAATTAACGGTACGGTTGTGGATGTTGCCGATTCTATGAAGGTGCGCTACAGCGCTTCCGTTAACTCAGTAGTCTATTTTGCTTTACTTCCTTATGCACTAAATGACGCTTCCGTGCAAAAGAAATTTTTGGGCGCTACAGAAATCGAAAACAAGGAACAATATGCTGTTGAAATAACGTTTGGTCAGGAAGATGGTGGGGAAGATCACGAGGATGTCTTTATCTACTGGATCAATAAAAAGAACTTTGCGATCGACTACATGGCTTATTCTTATGCGGAAAACGATGGAACTGGTTATCGCTTTCGCAAAGCATATAATCCAAGAAAGGTTAATGGGATTCTTTTTCTGGATTACATCAACTTCAAACCCAGAGGCGAGATAAAAATCACAGATTTTGAAGAACTATTTAAGAAAGGCGAACTGGAAGAATTGAGCAAAATTGAATTACTGAATATTCAGGTGCGATGAAATACATTCTATTAATACTAGCTTTCTCCGGGTTTCTAAATCCTCAGCAACAGGATTTCTCGAGGATATTTCAAACTCAGCAGCTTATTGTGGTAACATCTGATACGTGGAGTACCAACCGGGGTCGATTGAGTTTTTACGAACTCAATGCCGAAAACAAATGGAAACTCGTTCTAAAAGATATTGCCGTGATGCTTGGTCGAAGTGGCATGGCCTGGGGTGCGGGGCTTCAACCAACTGATTTAAATACAGGCACCTTAAAACATGAAGGCGATGGAAAATCACCAGCGGGTATATTTAAACTTACGCGCCTGTTTAGTTATGGTGAAATGGAATCGAGTATGGATTACGTGCAGGCTGATTCTACTTTATATTGTGTGGACGATGTAAACTCTGCCTATTACAACCAGTTGGTGAGCACGCGCAACATTGATAAAGATTGGTCATCAGCCGAAGAAATGAGGCGCACCGACCATCAATATAAGTTTGGTGTAGTGGTTGCGTACAACACAGAGGGGGCTAAAAAGGGTGCGGGCTCCTGCATCTTCCTTCACATCTGGAGGAGTCCCACTAATTCCACCTCGGGGTGTACCTCAATGACTGAATCTAATCTGCTCACAATTATGCAGGCCCTGGATAAAAAGAAAAATCCAGTTCTTGTGCAGATGCCGGTTAAAGAATACAATCAGTTAAAAAAGATTTATGCATTACCCTGACGCTTACGCATCTGCATGAGTTGAATAGACACAGCCACTAGCGCTGCCGCAGTTGCAACCAGCACAATTTCAAAATGGGCAGAGGCGAGATGAAACCCACTGGTGATGGCTTTGTCCACATTGTTTAGTCCGATTAATAATGTAGTTCCAAAAATGCCAATCAGGAGGGAGTCATACCACAAGGAATGTCGGTATTCAGGTGGAATCACTTTAGTATCGTTAACCAGTAGAATTAAGAAATAGGCAAGCAACGGTAACACAAATCCGTTCAATGCCTGTACGGCTAAAATAACGGGTATCGGTTTTACTCCGCTAACGCCAAAAACAAAACCCGTCAGCAAGACTATCATCCATACAGAACGAATTGCTTTCTTGTTTTCACTGCCAAGCACGGTGGATGCAATCAGCGATGCCGCATAAGGCGAAGTGATGGCAGAGGAAAAACCGGCTGCAAACAAGCCGATTCCCAATGCTAACGAACCAACAGTTCCCATTTTATTCTCCAGGTTAATGGCCAGTTCGCTAAAAGAAGAAAAACTTCCCGTCATCGATCCGGCTATCATGATCCAGGCAGTAATCAGTCCTCCAATAATCACTGATACCGATAAACCCAGTCGCATTAAAGGCACAGTATTTCCTTTGCTGATGGCGGACCCAATAAAAATATTGTAAGGCACAATGGTTGTTCCAACAAGTCCGAGTACCAATAATTCACTTCCATCAGGAATAACAGGGACTACTGATGCTTGCAAAAAATCACCTAATGAAAAATCAGTTTGTAATGCGAGCACAAGGAATGCAACTCCCATCATACCAACAAGCACCGTCATCAGGATTGAAATTGTACGACTACCGCCTTTCCACAAAACTGTTCCTGCCAGAACTGTTATTATAACCGTATAAACTTTCCCATCTCCGGGGATCAAAAGCGAGACTCCCGAAACGGCACCGAGAATATTTCCGGCTTCGTAAGCAGCACAACCCAGTAGAACTGGAACTGCTACAATCCATTTAATCCACAGGCCTTTCCCGGCTCCATATTTTTGCGCCAACGTTTGTCCAAAGGTCAATCCACTGGCAATGGTAATGCGAGCCGAAACCTCTTGCAAAAAAATACAAGCTATTGTGGCAAATGCCACCGCCCACAACAATTGAATCTGATACTGCGACCCAGCAGTAACTGCAGTGGTAATGGTACCAGGCCCGATAAAGGCTGCCGAGATCACTGACCAAAGAATGACACTTGAAACTTTACTTTGCGATTTCACCTGAAGTTTTAACTTCTTGAATATTCATCAAAAAATCTGAGTAATGAAAATGGATTGTACAATTAATGAAAATGAATGGCTTATACTTCCCTGTGTACAGGTTTGGGGTAGCCTGGCTTAAACACGGATTCTTTTTCTGAAGTAATAATGCAAGCGGTGGCTTCCTTTATCAGGTCAATCACTTCATCCATTAGCTCTTTTAATTGAGCAGGCTCTACCTGTACCCGCGCATTGATCAGCATCTTAAGCTGAAAGACTTCATCATGCCTTATTCTTACTTCCCCGCTGGTGCTGGTTGCCGTGAAACTGATCTTCTCATACCAATCTTCACCTTCCAGAAAAAATTTCAAATGACCAATTTTATACTGGCGACTCTGCATAGAATTAAAAATGGATCGGATTATTTCGCGTGCAATAAACGCCCCATTCCCGCGAAAGGATTGTATGACGATGCTTTTGTCCAGCCACGCCAGTTTAGATTCCCCTTCTCCGTATAGGTCGTAATCAATATCCAGGGAATGCCTTGGAGTCAATTCCCTAAATTCTTCAAGTGTGGTGATCCACGATGAAACGTTCAAAAGAGAATTTTGATGAAGAATCTTTTTGTCCGGATACTCCACTCTTATCACCCGATCAACATTTGATAATTGCACGGCCGTGATCAAATCTGTTTTATTGATCACCAACACATCCGCTTCTTCCAATTGCTTCTTATAAATATACCGGATCGATTCATCTTCAAATAATTTATTTCCTTCCATTAATGCATTCAGGAAACTTGCATCGGCAAACACTGACACAACAGTCTTCCAGTCTGGCCATCTTCTATACAATGGTTTTACAATAGTGGCAATGAGATCGGTACACGAGCCTACCGATTCCGCAAAAACAATCTCCGGATGCTCACTGGCTTCAAGTTGCTGCAGGTGATTTTCCAATTCATTGTATTGACAACAGAAGCATCCATTACCAACTTCCCGCACCATCACTCCCATCGCCCGCACAAAGGCACTGTCCACCTGCTGATTGCCCTGGTCGTTGGTGATCACAGCTACTTTCTTATTCTTGCTGATCAAACTTTTGCACGCTTTCACAATAGCAGTTGTCTTGCCGCTTCCTAAAAAACCACCTGTCAATGCAAGTATCATTAAACCGTTTTCAATTTTCCCGTCTGCAAATTGAAAAAATTAAGTTAAATTCAAACTCACCACCAGAAACCTACCCATGTCAAACGAATCCGGAAGACGCTCCTTTCTGAAAAAGTTAGGAGCCGGCAGCATGAGTGCTGCTATTCTGCCCGCTACTTTACTGGAGAATCCTGCACACGCAGAAACAACCTCATCGCGATCGAAACTATTTTCGACCAATAAAAACAGCAACCGACAATACAATAGTGTGTATGAAGGTGATCATCTGAAACGTATCGCCTTTCCGATTGGTGGCATGGGTGCCGGTATGTTTTGCCTGGAAGGAAGTGGTGCTATTTCGCACATGTCTGTGCGCAGCAAACCCGATGTGTTTAATGAGCCCGGTATGTTTGGGGCCATCTGCATTAATGGAATGAAGAACGGAGCAAAAGTAGTGGAAGGTCCTGCCCCCGAATGGAAGAGTTTTGGTCAACCCGATACTGGCAACGGTGCTGGCGGCACTATCTTCGGCCTGCCACGATTTAAAAATGTTTCTTTCCTCGCTCGATTTCCTTTTGCAACGATCAAACTGGAAGAATCCAATTATCCATTAACTGTCGAAATCAAAGGCTGGAGTCCATTTATCCCCAATGATGCCGATAATTCCGGTTTACCCGCAGGCGCATTGGAGTATCACTTTAGGAATACAAGCAAGCAATCCGTCAACGGAGTATTCTCCTTTCACAGTAAAAATTTTGTAAAGCCTAAATACATTGAGTCTGTTAAGTTTGGGCTCAACTCCATTCAATCCATTGACAAAGGATTTATTCTTTCACAGGCCCCAACAACAGAACGGCCATTTGATGAAGGCCATTTCGCCATATTATGTGATGATGCCCAAACCATAGTGGATCATTGCTGGTTTCGGGGTGGTTGGTTCGATCCGCTAACCATGACGTGGGAAACGATCCGCAAAGGCGAAACCAGAAAACATGATCCGGTTGAATCCGGTGCACCGGGAGCGTCATTGTATGTTCCGTTTTCGTTAAATGCCGGTGAAGAAAAAACCATCAAAGTGATGATGGCGTGGTACATGCCGCTTTCCGACAAGCGGCATGGTGGCGATGCAAAGCCGGAAGAACTGTGCGATTCAAATTCCGGATGTTGTGCCTCCTCCAGCGAACTGGGTGAAAAGATTTCTGATAAGAATTACACCACAGGAAAATTCAAGCCGTGGTACAGTAACCGTTTTAAAAATGTACAGGAAGTTGCCCGCTACTGGACAGACCAGTACGTTACTCTTCATCAGAAGTCGGTATTGTTTCGCGATACTTTTTATAAAAGCACCTTACCCCCGGAAGTGATTGAAGCAGTGGCGGCAAACCTCACCATATTAAAATCACCCACCGTAATGCGTGAGTATGACGGCAGACTATGGGCGTATGAGGGTTGTGGTGATACATGGGGCTGTTGCCACGGCTCTTGCACACACGTATGGAATTATGCGCAGGCCGTAGCACATCTTTTCCCTGCCATGGAGCGAACCCTTCGGCATACAGAATTTTGTGAGAACCAGAATAAAGAGGGTCATCAGACTTTTCGCTCAGCTTTACCCATCCGCCCGGTAGATCATGGGTTCCATGCAGCGGCCGATGGACAGCTGGGTGGAATTTTAAAAGTGTATCGCGACTGGCGTATCTATGGCAATGCAGAATGGTTAAAGAAAATGTACCCCATGGTGAAGAACAGCATGGATTATTGCATCCGCACGTGGGACCCAAAGAACAAGGGCGTGATTGAAGAGCCGCATCACAACACCTACGACATTGAATTCTGGGGCCCGGATGGCATGTGCACCAGTTTTTATCTCGGTGCATTGATGGCAATAATCGAAATGGGACGCTACTTAAAAAAGAATAAAGAGGTAGCTGTCTATCAAAAACTGTATGATAAAGGAAAAGCAGTTATTGAAACAGAATTGTACAATGATGAATATTTTATTCAGAAAATTCAGGTAACGGGCTTGAATGCGCCCAATCCAATTGAGGCCTCGGCCAAATCTTTTGGTGGGGAATATTCTGATGAAGCCCGCGCCTTGCTCGAGAAAGAAGGCCCGAAATATCAATATGGAACTGGTTGCCTCTCGGATGGCGTGCTCGGTGCATGGATGGCCAACGTGTGTGGATTGAATGATCCTTTCGATACAACAAAAATAAAAAGTCACTTAACAGCGGTGCACAAGTATAATTTCAAAAGTGACTTAAGTGAACATGCCAATCCACAGCGTCCTTCATTTGCATTTGGGAATGAAGGCGGCCTGTTACTTTGCTCATGGCCGAAAGACGGAAAACTTTCTCTACCCTTTGTGTACAGTGACGAAGTATGGACCGGCATTGAATACCAGGCGGCTTCGCACCTGATGCTGATGGGTAATGTTAATGAAGGTCTTGACATTGTGCGTGCTTGTCGCGATCGTTATGACGGGCGCGTGCGCAACCCCTTCAACGAATATGAGTGTGGCCATTGGTATGCCAGAGCGCTAGCGAGTTATGGATTGCTTCAGGGACTAACCGGTGTGCGCTTTGATGCAGTAACACGAACATTGTATGTAAACTCAAAGGTTGGCAACTTCACTTCTTTTCTCTCTACGGAAACTGGTTTTGGTACGGTGACTTTATCGGATGGAAAAGTGTCACTCAACATTGTACAGGGAAATGTTCCGGTACAAAAAGTAAGTATTGGTGGAAAAGTAATGAGCTAAACAAACCTGACAAATCATTTGGCATTGAGGGCACGGCAAAGGTGGGCTCTTACTGATACAGATAAGGTTCATTATTATAGGCCATCGTTCTGATGTTCTCTAAAACCCGTCTCATATAAATCTTCCAAAAGGTTTTTGTGAACAGCCAGTTTAAGGGATAAAGTAAGGCAATGTCTGAATGTAAGGTATAAGTATATTCAATTAAGATTTTGCTTGGTTCAAGCTCAGTTGTTTTCCATTCGCCTGTAAATTTTGAAAACCCCAACATCCACGACTGAAAATTACTCACTTCTATTTTCCAGTATTGGTTTTCGATTCGCTCAATAACTTTGTCTGTAGAGGCCCAGCCTCCTTTTTGCGTAATTGATCTGGCTACAAAGACCTTCTTACTGTAGCCCGGCTTTCCCCAATTCTCGTCTTCTGTGCAATGGGTAACTTTTGGCATCAGGCCATAACCCGTATGGACTTTAGAAACATCACATAGCATGGGTGTTTTAAAAGCCCGCTCCAAGGAGCAATTGTATATGGTTGTAACTTTAGTACTTGAGATCACTTTTGTGATTTTAAATCTGACTTCACAACGTTGGTGCATGTGACGTAGTGCGGCATAGGAGCTAAAGCCTAATGCCGAACGAATGGCTTTAGCGACCTGCTGCGTTTTGTCCCACGACACCGAACGAAATTATGAAACTAAAACTACAATGCAACACTGAACCAGCACTATGGCACATGCACGTTGTTGTGTGTTCGTGCCCAAGTCCAACACTTAATGAGCCACACGGACTTGCTGGCTTTGGCTTACGCGAAGGATGCGTTGCCTGCAAGTTGGTGTGGCGTGAGGTCATTTCTTTTTTCTCTGATTGTTAAGCTCTAAACTGTTCACCAATGAGTCCAACTTTTTCTCGGCAGTAATTTTGTTTTTCAATTCATTGGAAATTACGATGTACCCCATTGAGTGCGCCAAACCAAATCGTTCCATCATGAGCTTCTAAAATCCCAAAAAGCATTCCTACTTTTGGCTTCATTTCGGTCACCGTGGGCTTCATATTGGATAATGACTTTGCCTCATAACGGGATAGTACCCAATTTGGATCAGAAGGATGATTTGCTGAACTAGTCCAAATGTTTTCATTTTTATCTTCGTAGATATACCCAACAAAATTCTGTGTCATATTGGTAAATGTACTGCGATCATAGCTCCAAAGACCATCAGCACCACCGAGCCAAATATTGCCCTTTTTATCCTCGATCACCTTACGAACATTCTTAAAAGGTTTGCCATTATGAGTCAACGTGGTAAATGTCTTTCCATCATAAGCAAAGGTATTGCCTCTAGTTGCAAACCAAAACTTTCCTGTTTTGTCTTCAATGATAGAATTAACTTCATAAGGGGCTCTATCCGCAAAAGTTTTCCCTGTCCGATCTTCATTCATCGCATCTCCATCTATGATATAATTCCGAAAGGACTTCCCATCGTAACGACTTGCTCCTCCAAAAACACCGAACCAGATGTTGCCTTTTTTATCTTCATAAATATCACCAACATCATTATTAAGAAGTCCCTCCCTGGTTGTAAAGTTTTGAAAGGATTTTCCATCGTAATAATAAACACCTGAGCCAACAGAACTAAACCAAAAATTTCCTTTTCTATCTTCAAGAACAGAAAAAAAGCGGGCTGAACTTATTTGACTTGTGATATTGGTAAACAATTTTCCATCATATCGAAAAACACCATCAAATGCAGCAATCCAAATGTTGCCCTTTCTATCTTGTATTATATTACGAGTGATACTCTTAGGTATATTGGAAGGGATTACGTCTTTGGATTGGATATTACCTTTGGGTAGGTCTGTTTTGTCTTGTCCTCCGGAGGAAGTACAAAAAACAAACATCAAGAACAAAACATGTGCGTATTTCATCTTTTTCTCATTTTAGCATCAAAGAATTCCAACAAATCTACAAGTCTTGGGTCTGGCTTTGGTAAAACGCTTGTAAAAAAGCGCATACGAAATGTAAAAGTTGTTTGGATAGCATAACATAGGTCCTGAGTGCCTGTTGGAGAAAATAACTCGGCATTCCAAAAGTGGCTTATTGGCTTGCTTTGGTTTGAGTGTCTGTCTCTTA
>JBEBJH010000130.1:0-13239 GCA_040079965.1 Cyclobacteriaceae bacterium | reverse complement strand
ACATAGTCCACAACCATTTCCTGAGGGAAAACTGTGTTGGAATCAGGTGGCCCAGGCCAGTTTCCTCCCACCGCTACATTCAAGATAAAGAAAAATGAATTATTAAAAGGATATCCTGCAATTCCAGCGTTTGTAAAAATTTTGTATTCCTCGTTATCTATGTGCCAGGTGATTTTATTTTTATCCCACACAATGGAGAAAACATGAAACTGATTTGAAAAATCTCCAGTAGTCAAACTTTTACTGCTGCTGGAATATTGATAACCTCCATTATTATAATGTACGGTGCCATACGCTTGTGCAGGTTGATGACCTACAAGTTCCATGATATCAATTTCTCCACAGGCAGGCCAACCTAACGATGTAATATTGTCACCCAGCATCCAGATAGCTGGCCAAATACCTTGCCCTTTCGGTAGTTTAGCGCGTACATCAATCCGGCCATATTTAACTTTTACTTTTTCCTGTGTTTTTATTCGAGCCGAAGTGTAGCTGCCGGCACTTTCTAATGCCGTAATGAAAAGTTTTCCACCCTCAAGTCGTGAGTTAGCTGCAGTATTTGTATACTTCTCCAACTCATTATTTCCCCAACCACAAATACTTACGTCACAGCCATTTCCCAGCTCATAGGTCCATTGGGTAGTGTTTAATTGAGTTTCATTAAATTCATCACTCCAGGCCAGTTGCATTGAAGGGTAAGTATCTGAAGTATAAAATCCATCATCTGCAACCAATATGTCCTCCATTGAATCATCGTCATTTATTTCAATAATGATTGGATAATCTTTGTTTTCATAGGTAAGTACAACCTCAAAAGTCTCAGTTAATTCAAGATTTTGATCACCTATAATGTCAAAGGATAATTCTGAGGTTGATTGATTGGGAACAAATTTCACTTCCCCTGAACTCTCTTTTATGTCCTGATTGAATTTAGCAGTTCCTTCCTTCAAGGTATAGGCTACTGAGACTTCTACGGCAACAGCCCCCTTTACTTGCACGTTCAACGTTAGAGATGTAAGGGCATTTCCTTCGTCCACGCGGTAATCTTCAATTGTAAAACCGGAAATAGTATTTTTCAGGTCCTCCTCTTTACACCCCGGGAAAAGAGAAAAAAATATAATTGAAAAACCACCAAGAATTTTTTTGATGCTATTCATAGAGTTTTCAAGTTTGCTACGGATTCAAATGTACGAACCCAGTTGCTTTAAGAGTTACTTCCAGTAATAAACAAATACTCAAATAACAAGATGGCCAAAATTATGTTTAATCGCCTTTTCTTTCTGGCGCTAATATTTTTGGTGGGGTGTAAACAAACCCCCCAAACAAAGGCTCAAAAGTTCAGCAAAGAACAAACGACATTAGCGGCAATGGAGATAATTAGAGGATCGGGGAAGTGCGCACTCATTACGCTTGACGAGAAGGGCCTGCCCCAGGTGCGAACAATGGATCCATTTGAACCAGAAAGTGATTTTACAATCTGGCTCGCGACAAATCCTAAGAGTCGCAAAGTGAGTCAGTTAAAAAATAATCCGAACGTTACACTTTACTATGCCGATAAGAACGATAATGGCTATGTTTCAATTTATGGAACCGCAGAATTAGTGAACGATCAACAGGAAAAGAATAAGCGATGGAAAGCAGAATGGAAAGATTTTTACCCAAATCAAACAGATGCCTACCTGCTCATTAAAGTTATTCCTACCCGATTGGAAGTAATTAACTATTCGCTGGGTATAAATGGAAATATGGATACGTGGCAACCAGCCCAGGTTTATTTTAACGAGTAAACTAAAGCACGAGTCCAATCATGTAATATTGATTATTGTTGTTTGATAAATGCAGATTAGGCTGCATCTTGGGTCGTATGAGTTTTATTAACCGCGTCACTGCCTTTGTTCTTCTTACGCTTACAACACTTGGATTGATTTGCTGCACTGGTTCAACAAGTCATGAAAGGATGGTTCGCGTGTTGAAAACAATTGAGACCCAAAACAAGGTGCGCGATAATTTCTTTTATCCGGAAGGTAAAGTCAGGTATTTTGATTCTTTGGTTTTGGCATCTACCGAGGAAGATAAAATTATTACCAATAACTATTTAAAGGGCTTTTATTTATTACCAACCGGAGAGCCCGAGCAGGTTATTGAGATTTATAAAAACCTACTCACCCGAATGGAGCCGGATAATAAGCAGGCTATTCAACTAGTCAATCAATATTTGGGCGTTGCTTATATGCGACTAGGCGAGCAGGTTAATTGCATTGCTAACCCAACCTCAGAATCATGCATTTTTCCAATTCAGGGTACGGGAATTCATCAGGATAACCTCGGATCGAAAAATGCGATAACTTATTTTGAAACAGTCTTGCGATCCGCGCCTGACGACCTTGAAACCCGTTGGTTATTAAACATCGCCTACATGACGCTGGGCCTCTATCCTCACGAAGTGCCCAAAGATTTTCTTATACCCGGTTTAGAGGCACAAGTGGGCGGAGGTATAAATCCTTTTCGGGAGATTTCTGGTGAGTTAGGGTTTGACGATCGCGACATGTCGGGCGGAGCGATCATTGAAGACTTCGACCTTGATGGCGATTTGGATCTTGTTACTTCGGCCTGGGGCCTTGATGAACCGATGCACTTCTGGATGAATAATGGAGACGGAACTTTTACCAACCACTCTGAGAAGTCTAAGCTGAATCAACTCACAGGTGGACTTAACATCATGCAGACGGATTACAATAATGATAGGTACCCGGATATTTTTGTTTTGCGTGGTGGCTGGATGGGAAAATTTGGAAGACAACCCAATTCATTAATCCGAAACAATGGAGATGGAACATTTACAGATGTCACCTTTGATAGCGGGATGCTATCGTTTATCCCCGCACAAGCGGCCACATGGAATGATTTTAATAATGACGGTTGGCTGGATGTATTTATCGGCAACTAAAGTAATCTGCAGGACATTTATCCCTGTGAGTTATACCTGAATCAAAAAGACGGCACCTTTAAAAACGTTGCCTATGCAGCGGGGATAGATGTAATCGATTATGCCAAAGCAGTCACCTCGGGTGATTACGATAATGATGGGTGGCCAGATATTTTTATTTCTACCATGAACCGCAAGAGTTATCTGTTCAGAAACAAGGGAGCAGAAAATGGAATCATGAAATTTGAAAACGTTACTGATAAAGCAGGATTGGGAAATCAAGTAAGCAAAACGTTCCCAACCTGGTTTTGGGATTATGATAATGATGGCTGGCTTGATATCTTTCTTTGCGCTTATGAATTCGATAAATCATTGGGCTATTATGAAGCCGCTGAAAAATTGAATCATCCGATGGCGGAAGAGTCGAAAATGAAATTATACCGGAATAATAGAGATGGCACATTTACCAATGTAGCCGATAAGGTTGGACTGGATCGGGTTGCAAATGCAATGGGCTCCAACTTCGGAGATGTCGATAATGATGGATTTCTTGATTTCTACCTGGGTACCGGAAATCCAGATATGAAGTCCATTGTACCCAATCGTCTGTTCAAAAATGTAAAAGGTCAATCTTTTGAGGATGTAACAACAGCAGCCCGCGTAGGGAATTTGCAAAAGGGTCATGGGGTTGCGTTTGCAGATCTCGATTTTGATGGCGATCTGGATATTTTTATTGAAGTAGGCGGTTCTTTTAAGGGCGAGCGCAACAGAAATTCGTTATACATGAACCCCGGACAGGATGAAAATAATTGGCTCGCGATAAAGTTAGAAGGTGTACAATCAAATCGTCTTGCCATAGGCAGCAGAATTAAAGTAACGTTTCATGAAAATGGTGTTGAACGCCATGTCTATCGCGATGTCAATTCAGGTGGAAGCTTTGGATCTTCGCCTATTCTTGCACACATCGGCATTGGTACCGCAACTTTAATCGATCGCATTGAAATTCAATGGTCGGGAAGTAATCTGAAGCAAGAGTTCACGAAAGTATCACCAAACCAACAGATTCGCATTCGGGAAGGTAATTCTGAGTTTAAAATTCTTCCTTATAAGACTGCTGATTTCTTAAAAGAACCGCAACCAATCAATTAGCGGATGCAGGGCTGGTTCAACTAAAAAACTTTGCCTAACTTATGGCTTAAGTAAACCCCACTTGACATGAAGTCAACCCAAACCTCAATCGAAGAGTCTGTAATCAAAAAAATAGATAGACGCACCTTTTTAAAAGCCACAGGCCTTACAGCCTCCGGTCTTGTGTTAGGATTGCAGTGGGCCTGCTCGCCACCAAAATCAACTGCAGTTTTTTCACCTAATGTCTATTTGACAATCAATGGGGACGGTTCGGTCATTATTGTAGCGCATCGGCAGGAGATGGGAACAGGTATCCGCACCGGGTTACCGATGATTATTGCGGATGAACTTGAAGCCGATTGGAAGCAGGTGAAACTGGTTCAGGCCGTTGGGGATGAAAAGAAATATGGCAATCAAAACACCGATGGATCTTTTTCAGTGCGCATGTTTTTTGAGCCGATGCGAAAAGCAGGAGCCACAGCACGCAGAATGCTTGAGCAAGCCGCTGCCAATAAATGGGAAGTGGATGTAAGCGAATGTAAAGCTGTCAATCATGAAGTAGTGCACAGCAGCGGCAAGAAGCTCGGTTTTGGTGAATTGGCGGATGCAGCATCAAAACTTACCGCGCCCGCTGAAGAGACAATTGTGTTAAAGAAAAAATCGGATTGGAAATACATCGGCAAGCCAATGAACTTATATGATGTGCCGGATATTGTAAAAGGCACAGCCGTGTATGGAATAGATGTTGTAAAGCCAGGAATGAAATATGCAGTGATACTGCGCTGCCCCACGGCAGGAGGAAAAGTGAAAAGCTATTCGGATGCAGAGGCTAAGAAAGTAGCCGGTGTAGCTAAGATCTTTGAAATGACAGCTTCTGGTTTCCCGGCTGGCTTCGATGTGCCGCAAGGCGGAATCGTTGTGGTGGCAGATACAACATGGGCTGCGTTGAGTGCTCGTAAGGCATTACACGTAGAATGGGATTATGGAGTTAATGAGGATTATAATTCTGAAACTTATTTCAATGATTTACAAAAAAAAGTAAATCAGAAGGGCAATGCCCGAAGGTCAAATGGCTCGATTGAAAAAGCCATGAGCAGCGCTTCTAAAGTTCTTGAATCAACGTTTATTACACAGCATCTCTCGCATGCTCCGATGGAAACGCCCAATGCAACGGCTTTATTTAAAGACGGTAAAATGGAATTGTGGGCACCAGTGCAATCGCCACAATGGATACGCGATAGTGTTGCTGCCAACCTGAAGTTAGATGCTGCCAATGTTACTGTGAATGTGACATTATTGGGAGGTGCTTTCGGAAGAAAATCAAAACCTGATTTTGCCGTGGAGGCAGCTCTCATCGCCAAAGACATGGAAGGAACACCTGTAAAAGTGATGTGGACGCGCGAAGATGATTTGACCCACGATTTTTTCCACGCTTGCAGTGTGCAGCAGATTCGTGTGGCATTCGACAAACAGAATAAGGTAACAGGTTGGAATCATCGCAGCGCGTTTCCTCCGATAGGCGGTACTACCAACACAGCAGAGATTACACCCAGTGATGGCGAATTGGGGTTAGGGGTAATTGACTTTCCATATGACATTCCAAATGTTTCATGTGAGGCTATTGAGTCTCCAGCCAAAACAAGAATCGGCTGGCTGCGCTCGGTAAGTAATATTCAACATGCCTTTGCTATAGGAAGCATGCTTGATGAAATTGCTCACTACAGGAAAGTAGATCCTGTAAAGAATTTGCTGGAGTTGCTTGGCCCTGATAGAATGATTCCGTTCAATGAATACATCAAAGGATTTGAAAACTATGGTGAACCACTTGATAAGTTTCCATGGGAGACCGCTCGATTTAGAAAAGTGATTGAACTGGTAGCCGAAAAGTCAGGTTGGGGAAAAGAACTTCCGAAAGGACATGGCATGGGTATTTGTGCACACAAGAGCTTTCTCACCTATGTGGCGTGTGTAGTGCATGTCGCTATCGATGATGCTGGCAAGCTTACAATACCCGAAGCTTACTATGCCATTGACTGTGGTCAAGTCGTAAATCGCAACTCTGTAATTCAGCAATTTGAAGGCGGCTTTATCTTCGCTTTAAGCGGAGCCTTGAAAGGCGGGATTACATTTAAAGACGGGCATAGTGAGCAAACCAACTTTGATAAGTATTTGGTGGCACGCATGGAAGATGCACCCATGGCCAGAACACAAGTGCATATTGTAGAGAGTGATGAGAAGCCAACAGGTGTTGGTGAACCTCCGGTGCCGCCAGTTGCTCCCGCGTTGGCAAACGCAATTTTTGCAGCAACGGGAAAGCGATATAGAGATTTGCCGATTAAACTTTCATAGCTACTGAGTAGTATTTAGAATTTGGTTTTATAAAGCTCTGCGTTGCCTGCCAGGCAAGCCTTCTGAATGTTATACCTGTTATATTTCTTTCGTTTAAGACTTATTTGAAGATTCTATTATGAAAAAAACACTGCTTCTTTTCGTGGGAGTCTTACTGATTTTCATTTCAGTAGCCACCCTTCGCGCCCCTGATTTATTTACGTTTCGAAGTCAGATTGATGCAGCCTTAGTTCCGCCTTTGTCAATATGTGGCACACCGGGCGCGAGAACGATTCTTAAAATATTGGACACCACCCGGCAGATGGCCCCGTTGATGGAGAACCTGGGCAAGTATGGGATGAAAGTAACCACAGGAAACGAACGGGCTCAATTATTCTTTAATCAAGGGCTAAACCTGTATTATGGTTTCAATCATTTGGAGGCCTATAGATCATTCAAAGAAGCAGCCAGGTTAGATCCTAAGTGTGCAATGGCCTATTGGGGGCAAGCCCTTTCGCTAGGACCTAACATAAATCTTCCTATGGATCCGGCAGATACAGAAACTGTTTATAAGGCGTTACAAAAAGCGTTGACGTTGAAGGATAATTCATCCGCAAAAGAGCAAGCACTGATTACTGCATTAAGCAAACGCTATACAGCGGAAGCCTTAAAAGATAGAAAACCGCTGGATGAAGCCTATGCAAAAGCAATGGAAGAGGTTGCTAATAAATTTTTCGAGGACGCTGAAGTAAATACGTTGTATGCAGAAGCGCTGATGGATTTGCACCCATGGGACTTTTGGAAAAACGAAAAAGCCCAACCTTGGACATCGAAACCCATTGAGATTATTAACAAGGTTGTTTCAAAATACCCCAATCATCCGGGAGCAAATCATTTAAACATTCACATTCTTGAAGCTTCCCCCGAACCGGATAAGGCTGCTGAAAGCGCAGACAAACTTCTTGATCTGGTGCCGGGTTCTGGCCATCTGGTTCATATGCCTTCTCATATTTACATTCGGCTAGGTCGATACCTTGATGGAGTTGAGTCAAATGAACGAGCGGTTAAAACCGATGAGGAGTACATAGCACAATGCAAAGTGCAAGGCGTGTATCCATTATTTTATTACCCACACAATTACCATTTCTTATTGGCCTGCGCACAAATGGCTGGCCTAAGTGAGAAGTCGATGATTACAGCAGAAGCACTGAAGAAAAGTATCCCGGTTGAAATGCTAAACGTGCCTGACTTTGTCACCCTTCAGCATTGGTATACAATGCCCTGGTATAATATGGTGCGCTTTGGTAAATGGAATGAGGTATTACAAATCGAAGAACCCGTAGACTCGCTGAAGTATGTTAAAAGCGTATGGCATTATGCAAGGGGTATGGCATTTATCCGGACGAATAAAGTAACAGAGGCACAGAAGGAATTATCAAATCTTAAAACATTGGTAGCTGATCCTTTTATGGAAAGCACTATTGGTGGATTTAATAGTTTCAGAAATGTATTAGGAATTGGCGAAAATATTCTGGCTGCTGAGATTCAGGCTAAAATTAAAAATTACGATCAGGCAATCCGGTTCATGAATAAGGCGATGGAAATAGAGGATAATCTATTGTACCAGGAACCTCCGGATTGGTATCACCCTACGCGTCAGGTATTGGGAGCAATATTGCTGGAGGCAAAGAAACCAGCACTTGCCGAGCAGCGTTTTCGTGAAGACTTAAATCAATATCGTAAAAACGGATGGTCGCTTTATGGACTGTATCAAAGCCTTGAGTTACAAGAAATGAAGAAGGAGGCCGCGGAAGTGAAGAAAGAATTTGACAAGGCTTTTGCAAAGGCGGATATAGCCCTAAAATCAGTCAGGTATTAAATTAACTCAAGGCATTAATAATAAGAGAGCTGATCACCTTTGTGATGATCAGCCCTTAAACCGGCTGCCAATTGAAAACTACTTCCTATCCAACGGAGGGGGACCCTCGGGTAATAACCCTTTATATACCGCATCCCCTTTGCGTTGCTTAAATTCCGCTTTCACAGCTTCCAATTTTTTGGGATCTTCAAACAGGTCAATCATTGTCATAGATAATGTTTTGGAGGCATGTAACATGCCCTTGTGCCCGATCGACATACCCCCACAGGCCACTACGGCCCATGAGTGCCACGGTGTTCCAATTGGAGCGGTAGCTACACTCAACCGAATGGTAGGCACTACCCAACTCACATCCCCTACATCTGTAGAGCCACCACCCGCATTGTGATCAGTAACTTCTAACGGCTCCATTTTAGTATGTAATCCCACCTGTGGTTTACCCGTGCTTTCCTGTATTTTTTTTGCGAAATCAACTTCTTCATTCGTGTAAGACATAGGCCCCAGCAAACCAAGATTCTTTGTAAGGAAGTCGCCACCGGTACGATTCGCCAGCACTTCATAAACACCCGAAACCAATGTGATTTTATAATCTACGTTTGCTAAAATTGCAGCGCCTTCGGCCATCTTCTTCACGCGTTCATATACTTCTTGCATGCCTTCGCGTTTGGTGTCGCGCACGCGCACCCAAAGACGTGAATAATCAGGCACTACGTTTACAACTTGTCCGCCATCCTGAATGTGATAATGAATGCGTACGGATGGTTTGATATGTTCACGCAAATAGTTGATGCCTGTGGTATAAAGTTCAAGAGCGTCTGAAGCACTTCTTCCATTCCAGGGATCCGCGGAAGCGTGTGCGGCCTGGCCATTGAACTCAACAATGAAATCAACCAACGCTAAACCGGTTTGCACCGCTGCTTTGGTCTCTGCACTGGGATGCCAGTCCATAACAACATCAACACCGTTGAATAATCCTGTGCGCACCATCCACAGTTTGCCAAAGAATTTTTCTTCGGCAGGTGTTCCATAAAATTTGATCGTGCCTTTCAGTTTGCCTTGCTCGATCATTTCTTTGATTGAGATCGCTGCGCCTAAACTGGCCGTTCCAAATAAATTATGTCCACAGCCATGACCGGGTTTACCTTCATGCAAAGGACTCTTGGTTGGAACTTTATTTTGTGATAAGCCAGGCAAGGCATCGAACTCACCCAGTATGCCAATTACCGGGCTACCGCTTCCATAAGTAGCAACAAATGCAGTAGGCATTTCGGCAACGCCACGTTCTACTTTAAAACCATTGGCTTCGGCATAATCGGCAAGCAGTTTTGAAGATTGAATTTCGTTGAAAGCAGTTTCTTCAGCTGCCCAGATTTTATCGCTGATGCCGATGAGTTCGGTGGCATGATTATCGACTGATTGGATAACTGTTTTTTTGCTTGCACTCAGGGCAGGCGCTGGTGCTTTCTTTTGTGCAATTGAATTCGCTGTGAATAATACCAGCGTTAGAAAAATAATAATTCTCATAGGTAACATTTAAAATTTAAAACAAAGTTTTCTTTTCATTTGATGAAACAGTCAATGGTTGAAAGTAAGCCGTGCCCTTCAGCGATGCTTTGATAAACTGGTGCATACCTTCAATGGTTTCGGGTGTGTACTGACTTTTATGACAATGCCAGGAGGCTCTTGCTTTTTCATAGTCCACTTCAGCAATGGGAACTTTTATAGTTAAAAAAGAAGAATCGACTGTAGCCAATTGCATCGGACTGTCGGCAGGAAGATTTCCGGTGGGGATTGCTGAGTAATAAAGTTGCGAGGGTTTTTCCCACTTCTGGCTTTGAAATACTTCTGTCACTACGGCACTCACCAACCGATGGTCATGATGACCAGTCCAGCCGGAGGCACCCCAGGTAATCACCGCATCGGGTTTTATTGTGATAAATAACTCTTTCACTTTTTCACGCATCGTGTTTAGCTGATCATGCACAGGGCCGAATCCTTCACCCATTTTCAATTGGTCGTGTAATCCAAACATGATAGGAGGTTGAATGCCTAACTTTTCTGCGGCACATTTAGCTTCTTCTGCACGCACCGCAGCCAGACTATCACCCGCTGGAATTTTTGCATGCTCTGTTACACCATATCGTCCATCAGTAGTGATCGCCAGGTAAACCTTAACACCCTCAGCCGCATATTTAGCCAATACAGGACTTACAGTCGCCTCATCATCGGGGTGCGCAAATATGGCCAGTAATGTCCTTTCAGAGGATGGATTGTTTGAAGGGGCACTGCATTGAATTACGCTTCCAACAAAGAGGAAAATCAGAACAACAGACCATACTTTGCTCATAGGAACCAAAAGTTTCAGTTGCGATAAAGTTATTGAATTTCGGCAGCAATACAGGGTTCATTTTTACTGGCGGCATTCCGAAGTGCTTTTATGCCAAGGTATTTCGATTCATTTTTGATAGCTTAGAATACTTAATTCAATCGGCCATGAATAAAAATATTAACAGGCGGGACTTTCTGAAGACTGGAGCCTTAGGCGCACTTGGCCTAACCCTTCTTCCCTCTTTTCTTTCCCGAACTCCGGCTAGTGACCGGCTACGCATTGCGCACATTGGTCTTGGGGGCATGGGGAATCAGCACATGAGTTGGTTTGCTGCCTTGCCTGATGCGGAGATTGTTGCCCTGTGCGATGTAGACAAGGATCATCTCAGAAGTACTTTCAATACCCTTAAGGGCCTGCACCCCGACACTCAGGCAAAAACTTATGAAGATTTTCGTCATGTTCTCGACCGGCAAGATATTGATGCGGTAACCATTGCAACTCCCGATCATTGGCATGCGCAAATTGCAACACTTGCCTTTCAGGCGGGTAAAGATGTGTATGGCGAGAAGCCGCTTTCATATGATGTGAAAGAAGGGCAGATGATGTTGAAGAACCTGAATAAGTACAATCGCATTTTTCAATTGGGTACGCAAATCCATGCTGGTGATAATTATCATCGTGTGGTCGAAATTATTCGCAGTGGTGCTATCGGTAAAGTACATACTGTGCGCATTTGGAAAGATGCTTATTCACCGGGGTTGGGTCAGGCAAAAATACAGATGCCACCAACTGCCTTAAACTGGGATATGTGGCTGGGCCCCGCTCCATTTATTGAGTACGTTCCAGAACGAGCTCATTTTACCTATCGGTATTTTCTGGATTATTCGGGAGGCGTATTTGCCGACTTCTGGTGCCATATTGCCGATGTAGTGTGGTGGGCCGTGCAACCGAAAGGCCTCAAAAGCGTGGCAGCGCGTGGCGAGAAAACCGATGGCCAGGCCGATGCACCAAAATGGATAGATGCTGATTTTGAATTTGATGGGCTAAAGGTTTACTGGACAACCAAGGCCCCTAATGTCCCTGGAGCAGCCGAGCGCAACATTGGCGCATATTTCGAAGGCGATAAAGGCACACTTATTTGTGATTATAGTACAACGTCCATTACGATTAACGGAGTTACTGTTTCAGATATTCCCGAAATCCCTCAAACCATTATTCGCTCGCCAGGCCACCAGCAAAATTTTATTGACGCAGTAAAATCACGAACACAACCCGAATCAAATCTTGCTTATGCGCGCGATATGACATTGCCCATGCATCTGGCCCTGGCATCATGGAGGGTGGGCCGCACACTCAAATGGAATGCTGCCAAGGAAAAAGTTATTGACGACAAAGAGGCCAATGCGTTGCTTTCGAGAAAATACCGGAAGGCTTGGAATTTGGTTTAAGTTGTAACAACCGCTTGGTATCGTATACGAACGCTGCCGGGTGACAATGAAAATCAGCGTACATAATTTTCAGGATCCACCACCAGCTTTTGCATTTCATAAACTTCACTCATCGTGAGGAGGTTTGCATTGAGCCTGTTGAGCAGATCGGTATGCGAGGGAGTTTCGGATCCAAGAGCCATGATTACTACCGGCACATTTTTATAACACGAACAAAGCCGTATTGACCTTACCATTTCAATACCGGTAACCACCGGCAAATCGAGACTGCTAATCACCAGATCAAAGCGCTCTATCCTCGATTGAATCAGGCCTTCTAAACCCGTATGAGCCCGATGAACATACCAGGGATTCAATTGCTTTTTGATGATCCTAGTAACCTCTTTTTGCCGATGAACTACCAGTACCTTCATTTTGAACTAACAATTAACCTTAACCGTAGTGTTCGCTACAGTGTAATATGGGGAGGAATAAAAATTGATTTTTGGGACCTTCAGTGTCCGTGCAAGCTTCTCTACTTCTTTTTTAAAAAGAGACTATAAAAAGTGCGATTTTATAGTTTTTAGAAAAAATATCTAAGAATTTTCTTAGTACAGCTTTCAGATTTCCTTAGAAAACTAAGAAAACTCTTAGTTGAATTTAGGTGATAATTCCAAACTCATAGGCTGATTTGATAAGGCCCACGGTGCCCTTTACTTTCAGTTTGCCCTGGATATTGAGTTTATGTGTGTGTGCTGTTTTTTCACTAATCAACAAGGTCGAGGCAATTTCTTTCATCGTTTTTTCTTCGCAGATCATTCGTAACACATCTCGTTCGCGAGGAGTAAGTTCTGATAAAGCGGAAAATTCTGGCCGCTCACTTTGCAATTTTGTTTTCATGCTTTTGCGCAGTACAGTCACCAGTAGGTCGTTGTGATAAAAATCTTTGTCTACAACCGAATAGATGGCACGCTCAAGTTCATCCGGATCAGTATTCTTAAGCAGGAAAGAGTTGACACCCAGTTCGAGCATGTATAACATATACTTTTCGCTGTCGTGCATGGTAAGGATAATAATTTTCAGATCCGGGTATTTCTGGATCAGTTGGCTGGCGCAGTCGATGCCATTCATAACGGGCATTTCGAGATCGAGCAGCACAACATGCGGCAAGCGTTCAGCCATTTTTTGCAGGCAGACACTTCCGTTTTCCGCCTCTGTTACG
>JBEBJH010000129.1:0-13344 GCA_040079965.1 Cyclobacteriaceae bacterium | reverse complement strand
GAGACAGGCATTGTGGTAGAAAGCAGCACCCGTGCATCCTTTATCAATAGGGGGCACTAACAGGCGCGGTGTATTACTACATCCCAAAAAGGGATCAATAATTATTTGAGTTTCAACAAAGAAACGCGTATCTACCGAATTGGTCATATTGAGAATACCAGCATTGCGGTTTGCCTCAAGATAACTTATTGTGTACTTGCCCGGTCCACCAAATGTATGTTCGATAGTATAAGAAACGGTTCCTACTTCGGGGCCTAAATCTGGCCGAAGGGTGTTATCTATTGAGGGGGTAATATGAGGTTCGCTTCCATCACCAAAGTTTAATTCACCATCTCCAAATTTTATAGGAGACCCGGTATCGGTATAAACGGTAATGGTTATTCTGAAAGTGAGGCCTGTGCAACTTACTCGCTGCAGGGTAATCTCACCAGCCCGCAAATGTGTTGCTAATACGTTTCCGTGAAGAACCGACAGGAGTAATGACAGCCCCAACACTTTCCACCATCCTGAAGTCAATCTTTTCTTGCTCATGCCTGTGATGCTACCTGGGTACAACACGTAAAAATAAGATTAGGTTACAAGTAACGACAAATAGTCTGCCTGTAAAAGCCTTTTTTGAGAGATCAACGCTCAACTCGGTCAAATATTTTGGTGGCCGAATAACTATTCATTCTAAACGCAGTGAGTGATCGAAAATAAATATCCTAAATTTAACCTTAAAGATTTTATGCGAGTAGTTAAAGAGATACCCTATCCACACTTTAAAATCACCATTTTTCACTGGAATAACAGGTATTTAATCAAATTAGAATCTGGTTCCTTTGAGCAGACATTTAAAATCAGTGAGTTAGATGTATTTTCGGAAGATGAGGTGTTGGCCTTGCTTGATGACGCATTTTTAGAGCAGGCCCTGCACCGGTTTGATGACATGGCCGCAAGTTTATCTTTAGCCCTTGGCCGTCATGAGTAAATTTGATTTTTGCGTTTGACCTTACAGCGATTAACTTTGGCCCCTTGCTTTGGCAGAGATCTGGCAGATGGAAATACTGGAAGAAAAGAAAAATAAGAACAGACCCTACAAACCCATTTTAGAGGGTATTCCGGATTGGCCCGTATATCAACTCAGTAAAAACCGCAAAGAATTTGTTGAAGAAGTCACTCAAAAATCTATTGAGCGGATAAAACTGTTGCGCCCAAGCCGAAAGCAATTGATTGATGAACTGGAAGCAACTGCCTACCGGGAACAGAATCGCATTAAACGAAACCGATGGCGTGTAGACCCAAAAGACGATTCGAGATTTTGGGCCGGTGTAAAAAATGAATTGGTTGAACTCAGTTCAAAAAGCCCTGAAGAAGCAGGAACAATAGAAGATGAGATCTTAAAGAAAATCGTTTCTCGCTATTCAAATGAAATAGCGGGCAATTTCAAACCGAACTCTTACCGGGTTACTCGCGAAGTTATTAAGTTTTTTTTTCAACGTCTTCTCAATGGAGCCCGGGTTAAAAAATTCGGGGCGATCTTTCGCAGCCAATACACACTCCGCGATAAAATTCAGATTGTTGGTAAAGTGAAGATGCTGCGCAAACTGGCCAAGCAAGGAACCGTGGTTATGGTGCCCACCCATTTTAGCAACCTGGATTCCATTTTGATTGGTTGGGTGATTCATTCCTGCGGACTACCCGCCTTTATTTATGGTGCAGGGTTGAATCTTTTCAACATCAAGATCTTTGCTTACTTCATGAACAGTTTGGGTGCCTATAAGGTAGACCGGAGGAAAAAGAATCTCCCCTACCTGGAGACCCTGAAAATGTATTCGAACCTGGCAATCCAAAAGGGTGCCCACAGTTTATTCTTTCCTGGTGGAACCCGCTCGCGTTCAGGGCTTCTTGAAAAGCAGTTGAAGCTAGGATTGCTCAGCACGGCTATCGAAGCCCAGCGAAATCTTTATCAGGAAAATCCTGATCAGGAAGTTCGTAAAATATTTATCGTTCCGGTAACGCTCAATTACAATTTTGTGCTGGAGGCGCCCGACATGATTGAAGATTATCTGCATGTAAAGGGACAAGACAAATACTTTCCCGAGCAGGATAAGTATGGCAGCTGGCAATTGCTTCGCTTTCTCTTTAAGTTCTTTACCAAAGGTTCAAACATTTCTGTTTCGATAGGTCCCGGACTTGACGTGCTCGGTAATTATGTGGATGAGGATGGAAACAGTCTTGACTCGCAAGGCCGTATCATCGATACAAAAGATTACTTTGTCTCTAATGGTTCCATTACCGATGACAAACAACGGGAAGATGAATACACCCGGATGTTGAGCAATCGCATCGTTACTGAGTATCATCGCATCAACCGCGTGTTTGCCAGTCACCTCGCTGCCTACGTAGCATTCGAAATGTGGCAGAAGAAATTCCCCAAACTTGATCTTTTCAGTTTGCTGCGCCTGCCCGAAGAAGATCTTGAGATTGAATTCGCAGAATTCCAGGAAACTTTCAAACGGGTTAGGAAAAGGGTTTATGAATTGAAAGATGAAGGAAAGGTGTATCACGCAACCCACCTTAAAGGAAAGGTAGATCAGGTAATCAAACTAGGTATTGAAAATGTGGGGATCTTCCATCTAAACCGCCCGCTGCTTCTTAATAAAAAAGGTAATATCATCACCAAAGATCTGACCGTGCTCTACTACTACCATAACCGATTGGTTGGCTATGACCTCGAGCAGTATATCTGAAAAGCCGGTTGGGGTTATTGGTGCCGGTAATTTTGGAACTGTTATTGCCAACATTCTTGCCATTAATCGAAAAGTACTTCTCTATGCCCGTGATAAGCGGGTGGTAATGCACATCCGGGAGAAGCGGGAAAACCGAGGCTATCCGATTCATTCGAATGTAGAACCAACACACGATCTTGCATTCCTCGCTTCGCAGTGCGATGTAATTTTTCCGATCGTGCCCTCCGCTCATTTTCGAACCATGATGAAGCAACTCTCTCCATACCTTCATCCCTATCATATTCTTATTCACGGCACCAAAGGATTTGACATCACGCTGCCCCCAGGCGAAACCATAGAAAGCATCCCAAAACTCACCCGTCAGCAAGTAAAGACAATGAGTGAGGTAATTCAGGAGGAAAGTGTAGTGGTGCGCGTGGGGTGTTTGGCCGGCCCTAACCTGGCCAAAGAATTAGCACAACGCCAACCGGGCGCTACTGTAGTGGCCAGCCATTTTAATGAAGTGATACAACTGGGTAAAAGGCTGCTGCGCAATGATCGGTTTCAGGTGTATGAGAACAATGATATTGTTGGCGTTGAGATTGCCGGTGTTTTAAAAAATATAATTGCCATTGCTTCAGGTGCGCTCAGTGGTTTAGGGTATGGTGAAAATGCCAAGGGATTGCTGATCAGCCGTGGAGCTGTTGAAATGGTTTACCTGGGCCGCGCTTTAGGTGGCGACCTTAAAGCATTTTTAGGAGTGGCTGGTATTGGTGATCTGGTTACAACCTGTAACAGTCCGATGAGTAGGAACTTTACCGTTGGCTATCGCCTGGCAAAAGGAGAAAAGCTGAACGAAATTCTGGCCGACATGTCTGAAATTGCTGAAGGTATCAATACTGTGCGCATTGCCAAGAAATGTGCTGACCATTATAAAGTAAGGGCTTTGATAACGGACCGGTTGTATAAAGTTCTCTTTGAAGGAATGACGGTGGAAGAGGCTTTGGAGTTTTTGATGCGCTATCCGTTAAACGTGGACATCGATTTTATTTAATCCACTACATTCCTATTGCATTCTTAATCTTCTCAGCGGTTGATTTCATCAGTTCTGGAGAAAGCGAAAGTTTGGGCTTCGTAAAATTAATATCGCCCATTGCATTCATTGGCACCAGGTGAACGTGTGTATGCGGCACCTCAAGGCCAATCACCGCTACCCCAATTCGTTTGCACGGAATTACTTTCTTTATTGCAACTGCTACCTTTTTTGAAAACACTATCATATCGGCCAGGGTGGCATCATCCAAATCAAAAATATAATCAACTTCCCTTTTAGATACGATGAGGGTATGACCTTCCACCAAAGGCATTACATCCAGAAAGGCAATAAAACGATCATCCTCGGCTACGATATGCCCGGGAATTTCACGATTGATAATTTTTGTAAAAATCGTTGCCATGACTACTGCTTAAGCCCCGATGTTTAGAATCTCAAATTCAATTTCGCCTGCAGGCGTTTTTATCATGGCGGTATCCCCTACCTTCTTTCCCAGTAATCCTTTTCCAATAGGTGATTGCGTAGAAATTTTTCCTGACTTCAGATCAGCCTCTTCTTCGGATACCAGCATATAGGTCATAGACGCTCCGTTCTTTTTGTTTTTGATTGTCACTTTGGACAAAATTGAAACTGAAGACGTATCAATTTTAGTTTCGTCCAACAAGCGAGCGCCACTCAACAGGTTTTCGAGTTGAGCAATTTTTGCTTCAAGATGACCTTGTGCATCTTTCGCTGCATCATACTCAGCATTTTCACTCAAGTCACCTTTGTCACGAGCCTCAGCAATTTGCTTGGCAATGTTAGAGCGACCTTTGCTCTTGAGGGTGGCTAATTCATTGGTTAGTCTTTCTAAACCCTCTTTGGTATAGTAAGAAATTTTCTTGCTCATAAACTGGTTTTAATAACTATCTACCCCGCTTTGTCCTCCTCGTTCCATCAGCGATAAAAAAAGAAACAACGGCTTCGGGGTTCGAAGCCGTTGTTTAAACATGACTCAAAATTAATTTTTTAATTCACTAATTCAAAATCAGGCACCTACCAGTTCAGGCAATGTTGTTTTCACCTGATCTAAGATTTCGTCATCAAATTTGGCCAGGTACAAGGTCTTCGCCTTGGTTAATTGTTCCAGGGTAAGGCCTTTTGCCCCGCGTAAATCCGCCTTATATAAACTGGCATTTTCAAAATCGGCACCCATCAGGTAACTGCCTGATAAATTCGCCTCCATCAAAAAAGCATTTTTAAAATTCGTCTTAATAAGAAAAGCATTTTCAAACTGCGATTTAATCAGGAAGGCGTCTTTGAAGTTCGCCCCACTGGCATAAGCACCCTTTAATATCGCCTGATTCAAATTAGAGTTTTCAAAGTTGGTTTGATTAAGACGTGTATTTTCCAGGTTGGTCTCTATCAGGCTTGAGTTGGAAAAATTGGCCGAATTAAGATTAGAGCCTCGTAGGTTGACGTAGTTCAAATTGGTACGGGCCAGAAAGCAATTCACCAGATTGATTTCATGAATCTGGTGGCGGTTCAAGCGCTTTATATTACCCACCGTACGAAACGCTGCTTCATCAGACTCCCATAAACGAAAGTCATCAATCTCATCTTTATAGAACCGGATGCGCTGGCGGGTTTCACCATTTTGATTTAACCAAAACAACAGAATACCAATGATAGCTATGTCGAAAATCATTCCATGAGCTTCAACTAAGATCTGAGACCAGTAGTTTTCGAAATCCTGGATGTAATATTTCAGGCTTAAACTGACTACCAGCACCGATACACCCGCCAAAACAAGAGATGCGGTAAGCAGAGGTTTTTCAATAATAATATTGAATTGATCCTGAATCTTGCCTCTTAACTTCTTAACTCTCGACATAAATACCCGTTGCCGGTCTCAAAATACAATTTTCAAGATTAAAATACTTTTGGTTAATACTTCAAATAAAATCAAAAAAGGAGAAACGATCATGATGAAATAGTTTCGGAATGCGCCTGATCATTACTTCTGTACATAACCTCATCAATTACATGAAACCTATAACAACAAGTGGATCGTGAGAAAATAAACTGCTAACCCTAACAAGTCGTTGGTTGTAGTTATAAAGGGACCAGACGCTAAGGCCGGATTAAACCCCATTCGGTTGAGAATGAGCGGAGTAACGGTACCAATAAAAGAGGCAAAGACAACTACAAAGAATAGCGCCAAGGCAACCACCAGGTTGAGTGGATCATGTCCAAAAACAAGCCAGGTTATTCCGAAAACGACAACAGAAAGAAAAAAACCATTAAGAAGGGCCACACTAAATACCTTTAAAAGCCTTTTCCAAAGACCTTCATCTACAAAACCCGGACTTGCCAGACTCTGCACCACCAACGATGAAGATTGGATGCCTACATTACCTCCTGTGGCCTGAATGAGGGGAATAAAAAACGCGATGGCCGTTATCCGCGCGATCTCCATTTCAAAAAAGCCCATAAACCGGGCGCTTACCATCCCGCCCAAAATACCAATGAAGAGCCATGGCAATCGGGCCCGGGTATTCCGCCAAACACTATCATCTTCTTCAACATCCTCGGTAATACCCGACATCAATTGTCGATCTTCCTCTGCTTGCTCGGTGATTACGTCCACCACATCATCAATGGTGATCCTTCCTACCAGATGACCTTGTACGTTCACGACCGGCACGGATTCCAAATCATACTTGCTCATGATCTCCGCCACTTCCCGATCTTCCATATAGGTTTCAACCGCCACTACATCATCTTCTAAAATATCTTTAACGATCGTGCGGGGATCTGACAAGATGAGCTTCTGAAGAGAAACTTTTCCCAACAGTTTGTCGGAATCATCCACTACATAGACCGCATAGAACTTGGTTACACTTTCAGCTTGCTTGCGAATCTCTTCTACACATTGCACAACCGTCCAGTGGTCGCGGGCCTTAATCAACTCCTTGGCCATTAAACCACCGGCCACGTTTTCATCGTACCGCAAAAGATCAATTACCTGCGACTTGAGATCTGGATCCAACGTGGCAATGATTTCTTCACTTGTCTTGATCGGTAATTCGTTCAGAATGTCGGCTGCATCATCCGAATCAAGTTGGTTAATTACCTCTGTGATCTCGGGCGTAGTGTAATTGATAAGAAATTTTTTACGGGTGTCCGAATCAAGATCATTAATGATTTTGGAACGCACATCGAGGGAAAGCAAATCCAGTACATACTTTGATTCCTCGCCATTAAATTCATACAGCAGAGCCGTGATATCAGCCGGATTTATTTCTTCGAGACTTTGGCGAATGAATGAACCATCGCGCGCATTCAGGGCTTCCTGAAAACGATCTCGAAATTCTTTGTTCAACTCAAATTCAATGGGCTTCACGGGATCTTTCTACTTGTTGGGTTAGAAAAACAAATTGTTCTACCTCCAATTGTTCGGCCCGTTTGTCCAATAGCGGGTGGTTTAAAAAGGAGGCTGGCAAATTTAGAACTTTCAATGCGTTGCGCAAGGTCTTGCGTCTGTTTTGAAATGCCTGCTTCACAACGGCTTTGAAGAGTACTTCATCACACGCCAACTTCTCACGTTTGTTACGGGTAAGACGGATCACTGCCGACATCACCTTGGGAGGGGGAAAGAATACTCCGGGCGGCACTTTGAATAAGTACTCTATATCATAATAAGCCTGAAGCAAAACACTTAAGATTCCATATGTTTTGCTTCCAGGCTTCTCAGCGATTCGATCGGCCACCTCCTTTTGCAACATACATACTACCTGCTTTACCTGTGCGCGATGATCCAACACTTTAAAGAAGATCTGGGAAGAAATATTGTATGGAAAATTACCAATGATCTGAATGTCCCCCTTGAAGATCTTATCCAGGGAAAGTTCCAGAAAGTCGCCCTCAATGATCTTAGCCTTTAAATCGGGGAAGTGCTCTTTCAAATAGGCAATCGATTCGCGATCAATCTCTGCCAGTCTCAAGTCGATAGGCTTGAGTTGTAAAAATTGAGTCAGCACTCCGGTACCCGGTCCTATTTCAATTACCTGATTATGCTCCGGAGAAAGCACCAATGAGTCAACAATACGCGCTGCGATATTTTTATCCTTCAAAAAATGCTGACCAAGGTGTTTTTTAGGACGCACCATTGTTTGTTCCGTTATTTAGAAATCAAAATTTCCTCAAACTACAAACTATAAAATCAAAACAATAAAATTCCATTAAATTGCAAGGGAACAAAATCTCAAATCCGTCTTCATGAATCAACTTCATCTTTCAGATAAACCACGTATTGGAATTACCTTAGGCGATCTTAACGGAATCGGACCAGAAGTTATCATTAAAGCATTAACCGATCATCGCCTTCTTAATTTAATGACTCCAGTGATCTATGGTTCTACGAAGGTGCTATCCTTCTATAGGAAGCTGATGAACCTGGAAGAATTCAACTATAGCCAGGTAAAAACAAAAGGGCAGTTTTTTCCGAAAGCAATTAATGTAGTTAACTGTTGGGAGGACCTGATTGAAATCAATCCCGGACAACCTTCGCGGCAAACAGCCAAAGCGGCATTGATCTGTCTGAAGAGAGCGGTGGAAGAAGTAAAAGAAGGTTTGATTGACGGCTTTGTTACCGGGCCGATTGATAAAAATACAATTCATGGAGAAGACTTCCCGTTTCAGGGACACACGGAATACCTCACGCAGGAATTTAATGCAGGAGAGAGTTTAATGCTCATGGTGGGCAATGATCTTAGAGTTGGGTTGGTAACCGAACACATCCCCGTTAAAGAAATCTCTTCCTTCATCACCAGAGAAAGAGTAGAGCTTAAAATACGATTGATGGAACTTACCCTGAAGAAGGACTTCCTGATCAGCAAGCCAAAGATTGCCGTACTGGGATTGAATCCACATGCCGGAGATGAGGGCTTGTTGGGTAACGAAGAAATTGATGTAATCAAGCCGGTTATTCAGGATTTGAAATCAAAAGGGAAGTTGATCTTCGGCCCTTTCCCTGCCGATGGATTCTTTGCCTCGGGTCAGCATTCCAAATACGATGGAATTGTTGCTATGTATCACGATCAGGGTTTGGTCGCTTTCAAAACGCTTTCCTTCGAATCAGGAATTAACTATACGGCAGGGTTGCCTTATGTACGTACATCACCCGATCACGGAACGGCCTACGGCCTTGCCGGAAAAAATCTGGCGAGCGAAGGATCTATGCGGCAAGCCATGTATGTTGCTTGTGATATTATCAAGAATAGGAGATCACAATTGGTAGAAAAATAAAGAACCTTACATGGTTTTTTAACTTCTCGTGAACCGGGGCTCCATTAACAGTCAATTAGTGTTAGATTTGAAGAACTCATATTAATTTGATGGATATAGTTACCAAAAAGAAGCTCAATATTCTTATTCAATTGGCCGAAGCCGATAAGCATTTTGCTAAGTCAGAGCGTGAGATGATCCTAAAAATCGCCCAGGATCGAAAGTTTCCTGAAGATGAGGTAAATCAATTAATTCGTAACCCAGAGCCTATTGACACCTTAGGGGCCCTTTCCAACGACCAGAAATTTGACTATTTAATGGATTGTATTGATTTGATTTTTGTGGATCAGAGGATCTTTGAAAGCGAAGTCATTTTCACCAAAAGCATAGCCATCAAATTGGGCTTCAAAAAGAATGTTGTCGATTTTTTAGTGGAGAATTCTGGTAAAAAGCCAGTTCTTGAACTAAGAGCTGTTGCTTTTGCTGATTATTGGTAACGAAAAGCCTCTTTTCCCTCCAAATTATCAAAGACTTCAAAAATCCTCACATTTAGGGCCATAAATCCGATAAATACTGATAAATTTGCCCGCTCATTTTAAAACCCTTCGGGTTGAGAGAATTTGACGTTAATATCATCGGGCTGAGTAAAAAGGCCCATCTTTTCGATTTTAAGCTGAAAGATGGATTTTTTGAAAAGTATGGAAAAGAGGTTGTTTCCGGTGGGGATTTTGACGTTAACGTGGTTCTCGACAAGAAGGAAACGTTCATTGAGGTTGACTTCAAGATTTCCGGTAAAGCTCACTTAGTGTGCGATCGTTCGCTGGAACCTTTCGATTTTCCAATCGAAGAGACCAGAAAGATTGTATTTAAATATGGTGAGGAAGCGCAGGAAATCAGTGATGAAATTGTGATAATCACCCATGATCAGGATAGCCTGGATCTGGGGCAGTTTATTTATGAGTTCATTGCGTTGTCAATCCCGATCAAGAAACTTCATCCCAGGTTTAAGGAAGAAGAGGACGATGAAAGTGACGTTAAAATAGTTTATCGCACTTCAGAAGAAGAGCAAAGTGAGAGTATAGACCCACGGTGGGAAAAATTGAAAAAGTTAAAATAAATAAGAATAGGTTATGCCAAATCCGAAACGAAAAACCTCGAAAACCCGCAGAGATAAAAGAAGAACCCATTATAAGGCTACTGCCAAGCAAATGGCTGTGTGTCCTACCACGGGTGAAAACCACTTGCCACACCGCGCTTTCTGGCACGAAGGAAAGTTATTTTATAAAGGCAACGTGGTGATGGAGAAGGAGGTTCTGGCTTAATACGCCATGATCGTATTTCTTAAGCAAAAGATTAGTTCTTGCTTTGCTTGTCATCATGACAAACAGATCAGTTGACGTACGCACAATTTAAAGCCCGGTTGAAAATTCAATCGGGCATTTGTTTTTTTAACGCGCATGGCAAATCATAATGCCAAAACCAAGTATGAGTAAACTTAGAGCGGCTATTACAGGGGTAGGAGGATATGTTCCCGACTACATTCTTACTAACAAAGAACTTGAATCAATGGTGGAAACCAACGATGAGTGGATCACCTCACGCACGGGAATTAAGGAAAGAAGAATTCTAAAAGGAGAAAATCAGGGAGTAAGTGTGATGGGCATTGCAGCAGTTAAAGACATGCTGGCCAAGACCAAAATTGATCCGAAAGAAATTGACCTGATCATTTTTGCTACGGTTACCCCGGACATGACATTCCCGGCTACCGCCAACATTGTAGCCTCTGCAGTCGGTGCAACAAATGCTTTTAGTTTTGATATGGGTGCTGCCTGTTCCGGTTTTCTATATGCCCTTTCGACAGGAGCTGCCTTTATTCAAGCAGGCGTTTACAAAAAAGTGGTAGTGATTGGTGGTGATAAGATGTCGGCCATTGTAGATTATACTGACCGCACTACGTGTATCATTTTTGGAGATGGTGCAGGCTGCGTACTCCTTGAACCCACCACGGAAGATGTTGGAGTAATGGATTGGAAGCTGAAGAGTGATGGCAATGGCGAACAGTACTTGCATATGAAGGCTGGTGGAAGTCGGATGCCCGCATCGCATGAAAGTGTAGACACACATCAGCATTACGTTTACCAGGAAGGATCATCCGTTTATAAATTTGCTGTTACTAACATGGCCGATATCGCTGCGCAGGTTGCTGAAAAAAATAAACTTACCGCAGAAACCATCGATTGGTTGCTACCCCATCAAGCCAATAAAAGAATCATTGATGCTACTGCCAGCCGAGTGGGCATTAGTGAAGACAAAGTCATGATGAATATTGAACGGTATGGAAACACTACGGCAGGAACTATCCCCTTGCTGCTATGGGATTTCGAGAAGAAACTTAAAAAAGGTGATAATCTGTTAATGGCCGCATTTGGTGGTGGATTTACATGGGGTGCCGTTTATGTAAAATGGGCTTACGACACTAAGTAACCGGCCTCTGCTGGCATTATTAAATTGTATTTATTCAATTCATTTGTAAATTAAAGTCTGATTTTTTTATGGCAACTGTTTCTGACCTGAGCAAAGGTAACTTCATTCGGTACAATGGTGAGGTAGTGCAAATTGAAGAACTGCAACACCGCACACCTGGCAACCTGCGCGCCTTCTATCAGGTAAAAATGAGAAGTGTACGAACGGGAAAAATTGTTGAGAATCGTTTTCGCCCGGGGGATTCCGTAGATCAACTGCGCGTTGAAACCAAGGAGTATCAATACCTTTATCAGGATGGTGATAGCTTAGTGTGCATGGACAATGACACCTTCGAACAAATTTATCTGGATAAAGTCCTGTTGGGAGATTCTGTCAATTATATCAAAGAGGGAGTTACCCTGTTGATCGCATTTGAGAATGGAACGAATCCCATTACAGCAGAAGCACCGGCTCATGTGGTTGTTAATGTTACGTATACCGAGCCCGGTGTACAAGGCGATACCGCTACCCGCACCTTAAAAGCAGCCACCATTGAAACCGGTGCCGAGATTCGGGTGCCACTATTTGTGAATACAGGCGATAACATTAAAATCAAAACCGATTCCGGTGAATATGTAGAACGAGTTAAATAACGATCATGGCATCAAAAAAAATAACCGCTTCTAAAGAAAATGGAAAAATCTCTGCAGGAAGCGGATCTTCTGAACCAAAAAAACAAGCTGAAATGAAAACTTCTGAAATCAGAGACCTTATCGACTTCATTGCTCAATCGGGCCTGAATGAAGTAGATATCGAAACCAAAGAATTAAAACTTCATGTAAAACGTGAGCCAGATCAGAAAGTGCTCAAATCATCAGCACCGGTAATGGCAGCCCCTGTGGCTGTTGCCCCTGTAGCTCTTCCTGTAGCTAGTGCGCCTGCTAAAACTGATAACCCCGCTGCTTCCACAAAAAATACAGTAGAAATTAAGTCACCAATGATTGGTACATTCTACCGGTCAGCTAATCCAGACTCTCCCTCCTTTGCTTCCGTAGGTGATAAAATCACCAAAGGTCAAACAGTGTGTATCATTGAGGCAATGAAGCTTTTCAACGAAATTGAGTCCGAGGTTTCTGGTACCATTATAAAGGCAATGGTTGAAAATTCATCTCCGGTAGAATACGACCAGGTTCTCTTTGTTGTGGAGCCTGATTAACTCATTCGAAATTCAAGATTCCAAACTCAAATCATCAGAAGTGAGTCAAGAATTTTGAATTTTAAATTTTAATCTTGAATTAATTCTATGTTTAAGAAAATATTAATTGCTAACCGGGGTGAAATCGCTTTGCGTGTTATACGCACCTGCAAAGAGATGGACATCAAAACGGTAGCGGTGTATTCTACAGCTGATCGCGAAAGCCTACATGTGCGTTTTGCCGATGAGGCTGTGTGCATTGGAGCACCCCCCAGCAAAGAATCGTACCTGAATATTCCGCGCATTATTTCAGCAGCAGAAATCACCAATGCCGATGCAATCCATCCTGGATATGGTTTCCTTTCTGAAAATGCAGAGTTCTCGTCCGTATGTCATGAGTACGGTATCAAGTTTATTGGCCCTACACCTGAAATGATCCGGTTGATGGGCGACAAGGCTACCGCAAAAGATACCATGAAGAAGGCTGGGGTGCCTTGTATCCCGGGTTCGGATGGCTTGCTGGAGTCGATGGAGCAAGGCATTCAGATTGCCAAGGAAATTAAATACCCGGTTATTGTAAAAGCAACTGCTGGAGGTGGTGGCAAAGGCATGCGCATCATCAATGATGAATCTGAGTTTAAGAAAGCCTGGGA
>JBEBJH010000128.1:0-13393 GCA_040079965.1 Cyclobacteriaceae bacterium | reverse complement strand
CTTTTTGGCTTTCGACAGTGGAAGTATTGGACGAGCGGAAGCAGTTAATTGGAAAATTCAAACAACATTTTTTTAGCATTGGTGGTAAGTTTGAAGTACTCGATGCCAGCGAGCGACCTTTGTGCATGCTTAATGGAAAGTGGACAAGTTGGGATTTTAAATTCGTAAGTAATGATGGTAGAGAATTCGCCTCAGTTTCCAAGAAATGGAGTGGCATTGGAAAAGAACTCTTCACTTCGGCTGATAATTATATTTTACAGATAAGTCCACAGGTGCCTGCAGACAACCCCTTGCGAATGCTTATTATGGCTGCTGTTATGTGTATTGATATGGTGCTGAAGGAATAATTTTATGAACTGGATCCAACTTCTTTCTTCGCAACGCCTCAATCAAAAATCTGACTCAACAGAATCTACACGTAGTACGTTTGAGCAGGATTATGACCGAATTGTTTTCTCGCATCCCTTTCGCAGGCTGCAAGATAAAACCCAGGTACACCCATTACCCGAGCATGATTTTGTTCACACCCGATTAACTCACAGTCTTGAGGTTTCCAGCGTAGGTCGATCGTTAGGAAGACGCGTTGGGGAAGTTCTTATTCAACGTCATGCTGAGCTGAAAGAGAAATTCTCATCGCACGACTTTGGTACCGTAGTAGCATCGGCATCACTGGCTCATGATTTAGGCAATCCACCCTTTGGCCATTCGGGTGAAGATGGTCTCAGTGATTTTTTTCTGCATCATGAAGGGCAGAAGTACAAGCCTCATTTTACAGAGTCAGAATGGGCTGACCTTACCCACTTTGAAGGCAATGCCCAGGGGTTTCGCATTTTGAATAAGAGTCAGTACCAGGGTTTAAGACTTACTATAGCAACACTCGGGGCGTTCACAAAATATCCTTGTCCGGCTTTATTTACTGAGCGCAATAAATCGAAGAAGAGTCAGAAAAAGTTCGGGTTCTTTCAAACCGAGCAAAGTTTGTTTGATCAAACTGCAGAAAAGTTAGGCCTGATAAAAAATGCTGACCACGTATGGGCGCGTCATCCATTGGCATTTTTGGTGGAGGCTGCTGACGATATCTGTTACAACATTATTGATCTCGAGGACGGTTGTCGGTTAGGATTGGTTTCAGTCAACGAAACCATCGAATTATTGGCGGGTATTCTTCGTCAGGATTTTAATCCCGATAAGGCAGCACGAATAAAAAGTGTGGATGAAAAAATTGGTGTGCTACGGGCAATGGCTATCGGCAAGCTAATCAACGATGTGGTAGATGTTTTTCTCCACTATGAAACAGAGATTTTATCGGGTCAGTTTGATCAAGCCCTAACGGATTTGGGAGCGTACAAAAATGAGTTGAAACAAATTATCGACATCTCAATTGAGAGAATCTACCTGGCCCGGCATGTTGTGGAGATTGAATCTGCAGGATTTGAAGTGTTACCTGGCTTGCTCGATGAATTTATCAAAGCCGCAGAACACCTGGTAAAGAAGAATCAAGCCCGTAAATATTCTAACCTTGCCCGCTTGTTGCCTCAGGAAACTGCCAGTATAATTCTTACCAATCCTGATAATACTTATCTGCATTTTCGCGAAGTGGTTGATTTTGTTTCAGGGATGACAGACCGACACGCACTTTCGCTGTACCGGAAGATCAAAGGGTTTGAGATTTAGGTTCAGATCGGTTTAGAAACCTTCAAAACACCCTGATTAACGTAATTTAATTGCAAAAATCCTTAGTTTTAGGCCACTTTTGAAGGGTCGCACAATGAATTATACAAAAGATGTGGACTAAAATAGCTCAGTTTATAATCCGGTTCCGGATGCCCCTGATTGCGGTCATCGGAGTGATCACCATCTTCATGGGTTATCATGCAGCTAAGGTTGAGATGAGCTATGACTTTACCCGCACGGTGCCACTCAATGATCCGGATATGGTTTTTTTCAATCGCTTCAAACAGCAGTTTGGAGAGGATGGAAACATGATGGCCATCGGTATAAAAGACAGTTCCATCTACAAGCTTAAGAATTTTCATAAACTCAAAGAGTTCAGTAATAATCTTAAGAAAATTGAAGGCGTTGGTGAAGTGTTATCATTGCCCTTGTTAAGAGTCATTTTGAAAGATACGGTTGAGAAGAAATTTTACTTTGATCCTCTATTTCCCGATCAGATACAATCACAGCAAGAGCTTGACAGTTTATTAGCCATTGCCCGCAATCAGAAATTCTACATGGGGCAGTTGGTGAATGTGGAAAATGGCGCAACGATGGTGTTGGCACCTATGAAAAAAGAATATGCCAACTCTGTCAAACGTATTGGAGTTACAAACCGGTTGATGGAACTCGGCACAGAATTTACCAATGAGACGGGCGTTCAGATTCATTATGCAGGGTTGCCCTTCGTGCGGTCGGTTATGGCCCAACAGGTGCGCAAAGAATTGTCATTCTTCTTATACCTCTCGGCTATTGTTACCGGTGTTATCATGCTCCTTTTTTTCCGTTCGTTTAGAGCGGTAATTTTTTCTATGATCATGATTGGGGTCGTGGTGGTGTGGACGATTGGAACTATTGCTTTGCTTGGATTTAAAATAAGTCTGCTCAGTGGGCTGATACCACCAGTGATTGTAACCATTGGAATCACCAATGCGATTTATTTATTGAATAAGTATCACATCGAGTATGTGAACCGCAAAAACAAAATGGAGGCCATTGAGGCCGTGGTACAAAAAATGGGCTTGGCCACCTTCCTCACCAACCTAACCGTAGCCATCGGATTTCTTACGCTGCTTTCTACGGACATCACCATACTTCGGGAGTTTGGGATTGTGGCCGGCATTAATATCATTGGTTTGTTTGTCGTAAGTCTTATTATGATTCCTGGCATTTTATCATGGATGCCCGAGCCTACACCCAAGCACTTACGCCACATGGACTTCAAAATTTTGGGTGGCTTTGTCAAGTTCATTGACCTGATAGTTAGCCGGCATCGCATGTTTATTTATTCTGTAACAGTGATCCTTACAGCACTTGCGATTTTTGGTATGAGCAGGCTTTATTCTGTTTCTTACATGGTGGATGATATACCGGAGGAGAGCACCGTGAAGAAAGACCTAAAATTTGTGGAAGAGAATTTTAGTGGCATCATGCCGTTGGAGATTGAAGTTGATTTACAAACCAAGCGTAAAAAACCTTTACAAAGTTTAAAAATAGCTAAAACAATAGAGGCATTTGAATCTTCATTGGATTCTATCACGGTAACTTCGAGGCCCATTTCGATTCTTAGCTTCATTAAGGCATCGCGGCAAGCTTATTTTAAAAATAATCCTGATTGGTATGGATTGCCTTCATCGGATATCGAAGCGAAATATGTCTTAAGCTACCTGAAAGGACAATCGGACAACAGCGGACTCTTCAATTCCTTTGTAGACTCTACGTATAGCAAGATGCGTATCTCTATGCAGATGGCTGATATTGGTTCTGTTAAAATGGACTCACTGGTACATTATGTAATTGAACCAAAAGCTGCATTTTTGGTAACTGAGCTTAAAAAGACATTAAAATCAGAAAGTGATACTGTTAAAGTCACGGTTACTGGCTCGTCCAAAATATTTATCAAAGGCAATAAGTTTCTGATCGAAAATCTTACCGAGAGTTTGATTCTGGCTTGTATTCTCATCACACTTTCTATGGCCATCTTGTTTGCCAATGCGCGCATGATTTTGATTTCATTAATTCCCAACCTGATTGCCTTAATGATTACGGCAGGCCTGATGGGATATTTCAATATTCCGCTGAAAGCGAGTACGGCTCTCATTTTCAGTATCACGTTTGGAATCTCAGTTGATAACTCCATTCGGTTTTTAGCCAAGTACCGGCAAGAGTTGTTGTCCAGTAGCTTCTTTGTGCCCCGTGCGGTGAGCGAAAGTATTTTGGAAACCGGTAAAAGCATCATTTATACCTCAGTGGTATTATTTGCAGGCTTTATCATTTTTGCTTTTTCAGATTTCGGAGGCACGGTGGCGTTGGGTTTATTAACCTCCACCACCTTGTTGATCTCGATGTTCACTAACCTTATTTTGTTGCCTGCGCTGATTATGACGTTCGATAAACCTAAAAAGAGCAAGGAGCACCTTCCGATTGACGATTTTGATTCCAGTTTTATTGGCGAACAGGAAGATCAAGAAATCGACTTAAGCAAAATTCGCATTCACGACCGCCAAGGCTCGGCAGAGTAAATCCAGAGGTAGTTATTATCCCTTTTGAAGCTAAAATTACAGGCCCCAAATTACTGATGCCCTATGCTTAAAATGTCCTAAATTGCGGCCTTTATTTTAGAGAGAAGTGAGCAAATACAGAGAATTTAAGGAATTGAATCTTGCCCAGGTAGCTACCGAAATCCTGGCTTTTTGGAAAGAGGAGAAGATTTTTGAGAAATCAGTAAGCAACCGCGAAGGATCGCCCTCTTTTACCTTTTACGAAGGTCCGCCTTCGGCCAACGGCACTCCTGGCATTCACCACGTAATGGCCCGCACCGTTAAGGACATTTTCTGCCGGTTCAAGACCTTGCAAGGCTTTCAGGTAAACCGCAAGGGTGGTTGGGATACACATGGCCTGCCTGTTGAACTTCAGGTGGAAAAAGAATTGGGTATTACCAAAGATGATATTGGTAAGAAAATCTCTGTAGAAGATTATAATAAGAAGTGCCGTGAGACAGTGATGAAGTATAAGGACCAGTGGGATGACCTCACCGTAAAGATGGGCTACTGGGTTGATCTTGAGAAGCCTTATATCACGTACGAGAAAGAATACATCGAGTCACTGTGGTGGATTTTAAAACAATTGTACGACAAGAAATTATTGTACAAAGGGTATACCATTCAACCTTATTCACCTGCAGCAGGAACAGGTTTAAGCTCACACGAGTTAAATTTGCCTGGCTGTTACAAAGATGTGAAGGACACTTCAGTTGTCGCACAGTTTAAAGTAACGCGCAATGCGAAGTCAGAGTTTTTGTTCAAGCAGCCAAAAAGTGACGTATTTATTCTTGCCTGGACTACCACACCGTGGACTCTTCCTTCGAACACAGCGCTGGCGGTGGGTGAGAAAATAAAATATGTTCAGGTAAACACGTTTAATCAATACACCTATAAGCCAATCAGTGTTGTGTTGGCTAAGGACCTTGTTTCGAAATATTTTTCGGATAAGAATAAAGATTTGAAGCTGGAAGATTTTAAGCCAGGCGATAAAAATATGCCGTATCAGATTGCTCAGGAATTTAACGGGAAAGATCTGGTAGGTATTCGCTACGAACAACTTATGCCTTACCTGCAACCCTTCTATGATGCAGACAAAGCATTTCAGGTTGTGGCCGGAGACTTTGTAACTACCGAAGATGGTACCGGAGTTGTACACGTTTCGCCCACATTTGGTGCGGATGACTTTAGAGTGGCCAAGCAAAACGGAATTCCTGCTTTGACAATCAAAGATGAATTAGATAATGAAGTTCCCACCGTTGATAGAAAAGGTAAATTCATTTCTGTTATCGGAAAGCAACTGGCGGATGGAGTAAAGAAGTTTAACATCAAAACCCACAAACCCTTGGGCGCTGATGATTTTTATGTGAAAAATTATACGAATGAGGATGAAACTAATCCGGATTATAAGACCACGGATGTGATCATTTCCATCATTTTAAAAGAGGAGAACAAAGCATTTAAAGTAGAAAAGTACGAGCACACCTACCCACATTGCTGGCGCACCGATAAGCCCGTGTTATATTATCCTCTTGATAGCTGGTTTATTAAAACCACGGCTTTGAAGGATAGAATGGTAGAGTTGAATAAAACCATCAACTGGAAACCTGAATCTACCGGTACAGGTCGCTTTGGCAATTGGTTGGAAAATCTCGTTGACTGGAATTTATCACGCTCACGCTATTGGGGCACACCGCTTCCAATCTGGAGATCAAAAGATGGCAAGGAGGAAATTTGTATTGGCTCTATAGCGCAATTAACTGAGGAAGTTGAGAAAGCGAATAAGGCAGGCCTTACGAACGAATTGACAATTGACAATGGACAATTGTCAATTGACTTACACCGTCCTTATGTAGATGAAATAATTTTGGTTAGTGCAAGCGGTCAGCCTATGTACCGCGAAGCAGATTTGATTGACGTGTGGTTTGATTCCGGGGCCATGCCGTATGCGCAGTGGCATTATCCATTTGAGAACAAGGAAATTTTTGAAAAGAACTATCCTGCCGATTTCATTGCCGAAGGTGTAGATCAAACCCGGGGCTGGTTCTTCACGCTGCACGCGATAGCGGTCATGCTCAGCGAAAGCAGTGATGAGATCAAAGCAGTCAACAAGAAAGTAGGAAATGGTGGCGTATCGTTCAAAAATGTAATTTCCAATGGACTTGTTCTTGACAAGAGTGGAAATAAAATGTCGAAGAGCAAGGGCAACGTGGTGAACCCATTTGAGACGCTTGCTAAATACGGACCTGATGTGGTGCGTTGGTACATGATGGAAAATGCGCCCCCATGGGATAATCTTAAATTTGATTTTGATGGCATTGTTGAAACTCAGCGCAGATTTTTTGGAACGCTGATCAATACGTATTCATTCTTTGTACTATATGCCAACATTGATGGCTTTGTTAAGGATGAGATGAACAACGTGCCTTTTGAAAAACTGGCACCGCTCGATAAATGGATTATCACCAAAGAACAATCGTTGATTGAGGAGGTTACGGTCGCCTATAACGAGTATGAGCCTACAAAAGCGGCCCGAGCTATTCAGGAGTTTGTGAATGACCACCTTTCGAACTGGTATGTGCGATTGAACCGGAAACGTTTCTGGCAGCCCTCATCCTCCGTGGCTTCAGCGAAGGATGGAGCTTTTGTGTTGTCTGAAGATAAGCGAGCAGCTTATGAAACATTATATGAATGTTTGATGGTAACCGCACAATTGATGGCTTCCATTGCTCCGTTCTTTAGTGAGTGGTTATATAAAAATCTTACCGACAATATTCGCAGTCGCGCGAAACAATTTAACACTCCGCTTCAGTTCGAATCGATTCACCATACCTTAATGATTAAGCCCGAAGCAAAAAGGAAGGATGTAGAGTTGGAGAAATCGATGGGTTATGCGCAGCGTATTTGTTCACTTGTTCACTCGATCCGCAAGAACAGTAAAATCAAAGTTCGAACTCCACTCCAGAAAGTTCTGTTACCGGTATTGGATGAGAAATTTGCACAGCGTGTAAAAAGCGTGGAGGCGATCATTAAGGCAGAGGTTAACGTTAAAGAGATTCTGTACATTGATGATGCCTCTGGTTTATTGGTAAAGAAAGTGAAGCCTAATTTCGCCAAGCTTGGCAAACAGTATGGTCCTAAGATGAAAGAAGTTTCGGCTGTCATCAATTCGTTTGGACAGGAGGATATTCAGGCAATCGAAAAGAATGGCGCTTTGAGTAAAGGCGGCTTTGATCTGGTACTTGAGGATGTATTGATATCATCCGAAGATATACCCGGTTGGTCGGTAGCTTCGGAAAATGGATTGACAGTAGCTCTGGATATTACCCTTACAGATGAATTGAAACGCGAAGGCATTGCCCGCGATTTTGTAAACCGGGTTCAAAACCTACGCAAGGATATGGGCCTTGAAGTGCTTGATAAAATTTCAATTGAGGTAGAAAAAAGTGGCGAAGGTTCTTCTGCATTGCTTGAGCATAAGGATTACATCCGCACGGAAACACAAGCATTGTCGCTGGAATTAAAAGAGTCAGTTCCAGGGTTCACGGAAGTGGACATGGATGAATTTGTATTGAAGGTGAAGATAATGGTGAATTAACCCGTTTCAGATAGCTGAGACAGAAGATGGAAAAGATGAATTACAGAAAATATTTTTTGATTGCCTTGATTATAATCCTGATTGATCAGTCAAGTAAATTATTGGTGTATAACTTTATGTATATACATCAGGAGGTAAATGTAGTGGGCAATTGGTTTAAGTTGCATTACCTGCTTAATCCTGGAATGGCGTTTGGGATTCGGTGGAATAGCGAGTTTGGCAAGCTGGCACTAACCGTTTTCCGGATCTTTGCCATGATCGGCATTGGTTATTATCTGGTAAAGATGGTGCAAAAGCAGGCTCACAATGGTTTCTTGATTTGTCTTGCCCTTATTTTGGGCGGGGCTATCGGCAATGTAATTGACAGCACATTTTATGGAGTGTTTTTAAATAATGCACCGGTTGAGGCACCGACCAAGTGGTTTCATGGCCAGGTAATTGATATGCTGTATTTTCCCCTGTTTCACTTTTATTGGCCCGAGTGGGTGCCTTTTAAAGGAGGCGAGTACTTTGAATTCTTCAGTCCTGTATTCAACATTGCCGATTCATCTATTTTTATTGGCGTTGTGACTATTCTCTTTTCACAGAAGAAATTTTTTAAAGAAGAATTAGATCAGGTTTCAGAATCAGTTGTAATTCAGGAAACCATCGAGATAAAAATTACGCCTGAGAATGAAGGGAATATTTCTGCGACCGATCAACCCATCGCAACTACAGACAACGAGAATCCGGCAAAGGCTTCCGGAGAGTAACCTATTTCTGACACCCAAGTATGGTAATTATGCCAATGGGTTGCTAATCTCAGCAGATACTGCGATCTTTTGTCATTCATGAAGAAAGCATCGGCCAAGCGAATCCCCAAAGAGATCCTGGATCTTGTACGTGAGCAACTAGCCCGGACAGGGTATCACGAGTCGGTAGGCACGGGCCGTTGGAGTTTTATCCATGGACTGCAAAGGGCTGTGAAAGATTTTGTCAAGAACACGACCACGCTGGATCCGCAACTTTCGCTTAGTTATCCGCAGGGGCCATCCGAGGATTTATTGCGTAGGGCTTTCAATTTAAAAAGCCCTCCGGGCGCAACTCAATCCCTACGCAACTTACTTAGCCTGTTTGCCACTCAAAATCAATTGGATTGGAATACATTAATCAGCAATCGTTTTGCAGATAAGTATAAAAATCTTTTGGACATAGACTCAGAGGATGCTGAACCGGAATCCGTCAAGGCAATTGATCCCAACAACATGGAATCATTTGCTACCAAGATTGCCAATGTCTTGTTTGAAAAACTTTCAAAGAAAGAGATTGATCTGATTAAAGAGCAGATGGCTGATGAGAAGTTATTGCACAGCGCAACAGAAGAAACAATAGCCGGACTTTATGTGCCTTCGCTAAATGATCCATCAAAACCAGAATTTCCACCACGGCCCTTTTACGAACCTAAGTTTCCCGCATCCAATACTTTTCAGATTGACGTGCCCGGCTTTACCAATGTGTGGCTAAAGGATGAAAGCACAAACCCAACCGGTACGCACAAAGCCCGCATGGCCTGGGAGGTTTTGATTAAAGCCAAACGATACAACATTAAGGAGGTATCTATTATTTCTTCAGGGAGTGCAGCCGCGGCTATTCAGCATTTTTTTAATCTGTATAAGGTCAATACAAAATTGAAGGTGTTGATGGACCATCGCATCAGCGAGGAGATTAAAGAGTCACTTCGAAAAATGGGCTGCGAGGTGTTTGAAGCAGATTTGAGCAAACAGTCTTTCACGGGGAAAGAGATTAAAGAACTCACCAACAACAAGGAAGGTATTGATATCACGTATCGTGAGATTCTGGACCGGTTTAATGATAATTATTACGACTGGCTGTCGTACGAGGTGCTGAACGAAAACCCAAGCTATTGTTTTGTGCCCTTTGGCACAGGCGATTTGTTTGTTAACATTCTGATCATTGTAGAACGTGAGTTCAACAATCGCATTTACAGGCATGACCCGCGCTTTCTTGGCGATATTCAAAAAATAAGTCAGTGTAATTTTATGGGTGCCACTACCCGCGATGCCAACTCGCGCATGGATAAGTTATTTTCCTATTATCTTCCTTCATTAGACGACTATCAGTTTTATATTAATTCGCTGATTCAGAATAACCGCATTGGCCATCTTTCAGGCATTTTGGATGTGGATGAAAATTTTATTGAGGAAGCACTGGAAATTGTCCGTAACCATAATGTTCGGTGTGAACCTTCTGGAATAGCAGGCCTTGCCTTGTTATTGCAAATGAAGGATGAATTGCCAAGAGACGAAAAAATGCTCATTATTAATACCGGCTCAACGATTTATCCCGGCAAGGGTAATTAGGCCAAACATTGCATTGGCAGAAGTTCCGGAGTTCCTTTCTGGAAATTTAACCTTAATGCGGTCACGCATTGTCATTCAGATTATCGGGATTTTGATTGCCCTGATCATTGTTCTCTTGTTTTATCAAGGGTAACAAAGTTGATTCCCCATTGCCTTTTTCTAATTTTACGTGCATATCTAATTACGCATGGCCGAAAATCTCATTATTTCACAATCCACAGACAAAGCTTCAAAGTATAAAACACTGGTTCCTCAAATTGAGTCCTTGACAACGGGAGAACCTGATTTGATAGCTAACCTTTCGAATATCGCGGCTGCACTAAAGCAGACTATGAATTTTTTCTGGGTAGGATTTTATATTGTGAAGAATAAGGAATTAGTCCTGGGTCCTTTTCAGGGACCAATTGCCTGCACCAGGATAGCCTTTGGTAAAGGAGTATGTGGCGCTAGCTGGAAAGAAAAGAAGACGATTATTGTCCCCAATGTGGATGAATTTCCCGGGCACATTGCCTGCAGCTCAGACTCTAAATCAGAAATAGTATTGCCGGCCCTTAAGAATAACGAAGTAGCCCTGGTACTTGATGTAGATAGTGATGCGTTGAATGATTTTGATAAAACAGATGAATTGTATTTGACACAAGTCATGGGAATCATTGAAAAAATGATTTGATCAATTCAATCTCTGCTATGCCTACCTCCGAATTTTATCAGCAACGCGCAGAACGATTTCAACAAGAGAGAGAACGTGTAGAAAAAATAATCAGACGATATGCCTGGAGCAGGGTAACCCTGGTTTTGCTCATGGGCGTCTTGATTTACATGGGTTTTTCTGATTCTTTATTTTTTTGGTTGATTCCAGTTCCATTAGCCATTTTTATTTTTTTGGTTAATCGTCAATCACAACAGGAAGAGCTAAAACAGTTAACGAGCTACCTGGAATTACTTAACATCCGCGAAGCCAGGGCAATTCTTTTTGAACCAACTGATTTTTCTGATGGAAGTCGTTTTGCAGATCCGCATCATCCCTATGGTCACGATCTTGATTTGTTTGGAGCGGGTTCTGTCTTTCAATACCTTAACCGGTGTGGTACCCAATTAGGGGAGGAGCGATTGGCTCACGATATAAAAAACTTGCCGTTTAAAGAAGCGGAGCTATCACTAAGACAGCAAGCAGTTAAGGAATTAGGAGCGATGGTAGAATTCCGGCAACAGATTTGGGCACTTGGACGACAGATCAATGATTTTTCGTTTGATCGATCCACTATACTCAGTTGGCTGAGCGAGAAACCTTTTATTTATGGAAGTACAATCTACTCGTTGTTGCGCTGGGGGCTTCCGGCTATTACGTTAATTGTATTAGGCCTTACGATTTACGATTGGAGTTTCTTTCCACTGTTATTCATCATGATGATCGTACAAATTACGATTGCTGGGTTTCAGGCAAAGCGGATCGGGGAATTTCAGCGCGTGCTTAGTTCAGGAAGAAAGGTTTTGAGTAATTATGCACGCATTTTTGAGAAGCTGGCCAGTCAGAAAGTAGAATCAGACCTAATGAAGAAGTATCACTCCATCGCTGTGGGTGCATTTGAAAAAGTAAAAGAATTTTCAGCCTTGGTGAATGCCCTTGAGGCCCGTATGAATCCCATTGCCATGCAGTTTGGCAACGGATTATTTCTCTACGATTTTCATGCCGTAGCCAGACTGGAAAAATGGCGTAAACAGAATGCAAATGAGTTGCCCCATTGGCTTGAGTCATTGGGGGAGTGGGATAGCCTACTTTCACTGGGCACGTTGCATTACAATTTCCCTCATTATGTTTTTGCGGAGGTAAATTCACAACTGGTATTGGAAGGCAAGGATGTAGGCCATTTGCTTATACCCAATTCTATCCGGATCACAAATAATTTTTATCTCGGCAAGCCGGCTAACATTTGGCTGATTACCGGAGCCAATATGGCTGGCAAGAGTACGTTTCTGCGCTCATTAGGCGTAAACTTTGTCCTGGGAAGTATTGGATCGCCTGTATGTGCAAGCCATTGGCGAATGCCGCTGATTGCATTGCGATCTGGCATGCGTACTACTGATTCACTGCAGGATCATCAATCGTATTTTTTTGCTGAATTGCATCGCCTTCAATCCATCATGCAGGAACTTCGTTCAGGTAAGTCCGCATTTATTTTGTTGGATGAAATCCTGAAGGGAACAAATTCAACCGACAAACAGCTCGGTTCGCGGGAATTGCTGCGACAATTAAAGGACATGAATGCACTGGTCGTATTGGCTACCCATGATATCGCCTTAGGCAATCTGGCGGAACAGTATCCGAACCAAATTGCCAATGCTTGTTTCGAGGGAAAAATCGAAAATGATCAATTAGCATTTGATTACAAACTTCATCCCGGAGTAGCGCAAAAAGCTAATGCCACTTTTCTGATGCGGAAAATGGGGATTATTCCTCCCGAAGCGCATTAGTTTATTCCTGTTTTTGTTAAATTCGTTGGATAATATCTACAATGAAATCACTCCTTTTGCTTGTCTTCTTTTTGCCACTCGTCCTTTTGGGACAGATTGGGGCTAAGGTTCAGCAGCAAGGAAAAATATCTGGCCTTTGGCAAAATTCGCAGTTTGGCTATCAAATGACCTTGATGCTGAATGAGGATGGCAGCGGTGAGTTTGATGGTGAGATGATAAAATTCACTACGCAGGGCGAAAAGTTAACGCTCATTCAGGCGGGCCAATCTACGGTCTACAATTACAAGCTGCAGGGGAATTCACTCACGCTTTCTGGTGGCGATCTGGATGGATCTGTAACATTTACGCGTAATGGCGGAGGTGATCAGGTCCCGGTAGTAGCAACATCTCCGGGCGCTCAACCCGCTTCTTCAAAAGCAGATGCAGGTTTAATCGGAGTGTGGTCGGGCAATGGTGAGACTATTGAGTTTAAGTCAAATGGACAGTGTGCCTACATTGGTAATACATTTCCCTATGAAGTATCTCAAGGTCACATTATTCTTAAAACTACTCAAGGTCAGGTGATGTTTGCCTATGCTATCAAAGGCAATCAATTGAATCTGACAGCCAATGGCCAGCAGGTTTCGTATTCACGTGGAGTCGGAAATACAACAAGTGGTGCTTCTCAAAATCCTGGCGGTGGTAACATTGCTCCGGAATTGGTAGGCAAG
>JBEBJH010000371.1:0-2847 GCA_040079965.1 Cyclobacteriaceae bacterium | reverse complement strand
GTAACCACCTGTGCGCTAGCAAGATTAAATGATAAAATGAGGACTGCAGTTGATTTAAGACTGAGCTTGATCATAAGGCAATTGTAACCGATGACACCGAAGGTAAGGCATTATCAATAGATCTATAAATCTCAAATCAGGGCAAGATTAAATGCAATCGTTTGCTAAACTGTTAAAGTGGTTAATTACCATTATTTTTATCATTTTGGTGCGGGTACAGTATTTAATTACCTTTAAGAACATGAAAAAAGCGAGTCTGTTTTACCTCTTATTATTCTTTGGGTGTGCGTCACCTAAAGAAAAAATCCCGGATGCCCCAATGTCTAAAGAAACTGAAAAAAAGGTGATTGTCTATCAGGTGATGACCCGGCTGTTTGGCAACCAAAATACAACCAATAAACAGTTTGGAACGATAGAAGAAAATGGGGTAGGGAAGTTTTCTGACTTCAACGAGACTGCCCTCAAAGGAATCAAAGAGTTAGGCGTAACTCATGTTTGGTATACCGGAGTACTAGAGCATGCAACACTAACCGATTACAGCGCATTTGGTATTCCTCTGGATGATGCAGATGTTGTTAAAGGAAGAGCGGGATCGCCCTATGCCATCAAGGACTATTATGATATTAATCCCGATCTCGCAACAGATGTCAAAAATCGGGTAAAGGAATTTGAACAGTTGGTTGACCGCACCCATGCGATGGGGATGAAAGTTCTGATTGACTTTGTGCCTAACCATGTGGCAAGAGCTTATAAGAGTGATGCCAAACCAGCAGGCACCAAAGATCTTGGCGAAGGAGATGATACATCCGTATCATTTAAACCTTCGAATAATTTTTATTACTTGCCAGGTCAGGATTTTCAGCCTCCGGCTAATTACAATTCACTGGATAATAATTCATTTCCTAACAAAGACAAAAAGTTCACAGAGAGTCCGGCAAAAGTTACAGGCAACGATCAGTTTACTGCTTCGCCCGGTGTGAATGAATGGTTTGAAACTATCAAACTAAACTACGGGGTCGATATACAAAGCGGAAGAAAAACTTACTATGATCCCATTCCAAATACATGGGAGAAGATGAAAGACATTCTGGTCTATTGGGCTAACAAGAAGGTAGATGGCTTTCGTTGCGATATGGCTGAGATGGTACCTGTTGAATTCTGGAACTGGGCTATTCCACAGGTAAAGGCCGTAAACCCTGAGATAATCTTTATCGCAGAAATCTATAATCCAGCGGAGTATCGCAACTATCTTCAGACAGGCAGGTTTGATTATTTGTATGATAAAGTACAGTTATACGATACCCTCCGATTGCTGGTGAACAATCAGTCAAGTACTGCGGATATATCAGTGATTCAAAAAAGCCTGGAAGGTATCAATCACAACATGCTTCATTTTTTGGAGAATCATGATGAACAGCGAATTGCTTCCCCTCAATTTGTTGGCGATTATTGGAAAGCAGTACCTGCCATGGTTATAAGTGCTACAATTGATCAGGGTCCGGTCATGATTTATTTTGGACAAGAGGTGGGCGAGCCGGGCGCTGGTAAAGAAGGATTTAGCGGAGAGGATGGACGCACCACCCATTTTGACTATTGGGGTGTACCGCAACACCAGAAGTGGGTGAATGGTGGCAAGTACGATGGAGGTGCATTGAGTGATGATCAAAAAGCGCTTCGGTTGTTTTATAGCGACATCCTTACCCTCGCGTCAAACAATAAAGCCATCACTGAAGGGGCCTATTATGACTTAACCATGTTCAATATAGAGCGAGGAAATATACCGGCTCAGGTTCATGTTTTTGCTCGTGTCTTCGGTGAGGAGCGATTAGTTATTCTTTCAGGATTTAATGACAAACCTCTTCGGGTTAAGGTAAAATTATCGGATGAAGTTATTCAGGCATTTAACCTGAAAGCGGAAGAAGATTATGTGGGCCGCGACTTACTAAGAAGCGGTTTGGATATTGGGTTGGACAAATCAGGAACGTTTGAGGTCGATCTTACGCCCCATACATCGTATATCATCAAGATCAAATAGTCTATGCATCGTATTTTGGTATTCCTTGTCCTCTTGCTTTTCTCTTGTCAACCCAGGCAGGATAAGGTTGCCAATTGGCCTTACGGTGTAAACTATGAAGTATTTGTGCGATCCTTTGCTGATAGCAATGGAGATGGCATAGGCGACTTCAATGGATTGACCAGTCGGTTAGATTATTTAAAAGATCTGGGCGTAGGTGGAATCTGGTTGATGCCCATCATGCCATCACCCACCTATCACAAGTATGATGTTACCAACTACCAGGGGCTTGACCCGGAGTATGGCACAGAGGAAGATTTTAAAAGGCTTGTAGCAGAAGCACACAAACGAGATATTAGAATATTGGTTGATTTGATTCTTAACCACACGGGTTCCGATCACCCCTGGTTTCAACGTGCAATCAATGATAAAAACAGTCCTTACCGTGACTATTATGTGTGGGCCAAGAAAGATTCAATCCGTGCCCAAATCTCAAAGAAAACTACTTCACTGGATTCCGATAATATTACCCAATGGCATCCGGTAAAGGGAGATACACTTTCAGAACACTTTTATGGATTTTTCTGGGGCGGGATGCCGGATCTGAATTTTGATAATCAAAAGGTGAGACAGGAATTTGTTGAGATCGGTAAATATTGGTTGGCTGATATGAACGTGGATGGATTTAGACTTGATGCCGCCAAACATATTTATCCTACAGACCGGGCAGTTGACAATCACGCAGTTTGGGTATGGTTCAGAAAAGAGATGCAGAAGATCAAGCCAGATGTTTATCTGGTAGGAGAGGTGTGGTCGAAAGCGGAAGATGTCGC
>JBEBJH010000370.1:0-2852 GCA_040079965.1 Cyclobacteriaceae bacterium | reverse complement strand
GCACCACTCAAAGAATAATGAATATCCAAAAACACATAAATCATTAAATAATTACTACTATGAAAACTAAAACCATAATCTTTATAAGCGCTGCGGTAATTGTATTATCCACTACGTTAGCTTTCAGAACTCATACAGAAAAGAGTACTGTAGCTAAAGAAGAGAAAGTTGCTTCTTCAAGCAACAACGGAGGATTTGCCCTGGAAGACCGCGACCAGTGGAAATAATCCGACTGCACACTACACCTGTTCCTGCTCAAAAATAGGGCACTGCTCGGTGTGGTTATACAGTTTCAGCTCGCATGTTGCGCATGAGTATTCTTTGTAATTACTCTGCCACTATACGAGCTACATCATCTTATTATTCCGATAAGTCGGACTTTTAGCCGGTTAAGTAGCCGGACTCATGAAGTCGGAAAAGTATGCTATTTGTCAAAAAACAACGGAAACCTTCAATTTTAAGGTCAAACCTTACACCTGAAAATCAAGCTATTAGCCCCATTTACTGAATTATTAACTCGAACGGCATGCGCGCCTGGCTGCCCTGATATCCCTTCAACTTTTTGAGTTCTTCGTAGGTTTTATAATGCTCTCCCAACTCGCGTTTCAATGCTTTAGTCTCCGAATTTTCCTCCATATCTGAAAGCCATTCCTGGAAGAATGATTTCTGTACGGGGTAATACCGAATCTTATAATCGCCCACCACCCCGGCTTTCGTAGCAGCAATGTTTAGGGCATCTTCAAAATTACCCAGCACATCCACCAGTCCGCGATCTTTCGCCTGTGTGCCAGTCCATACTCGTCCCGAGGCAACTTTTAGCAATTCCTCAACGGGCATCCCACGGCCATCAGCGGCTTTGGTAGTAAAAGAATCATAGACCTCTTCTGTTCTTTTTTGCCAGATCGCTTTCTCTGCCGTGGTGAGCGGGCGCGTAAAGGTTAGTCCGCCAACTTCTCCTGTCTTAACTTCATCGAACGTGATTCCGATTTTATTATCAAGGAAACTGCTGAGGTCGAACAAGACACTAAATACCCCAATAGAACCTGTGATGGTAGTAGGCTGAGCAACGATAGTATCGCAGGCCATCGCCAGGTAATATCCGCCCGAAGCCGCATAATCCGACATCGAAGCGATTACCGGTTTTACTTCAGTCGCCAGTTTAATCTCACGCCACATCACATCCGAAGCTAACGCACTTCCTCCTGGTGAATTGATGCGCACTACAATCGCTTTCACGCGATCATTGGTGCGGGCCTTGCGCAATTCTTCGGCAAATGTATCAGAGCCAATCATGCCCTGTGTTGCCTTACCGGGAATGATATCACCATCGGCTACGATAACCGCGATCTCATTTTTTGAACTGCTGTAGACAGAGAAACTCTTTTTATACTTTCCGTATTTAACAAAATTAATCGCTTCATCCTTCCCAAGGCCCAACCGGTTTCTCACGTCAGCCTGTACCTGATCAAAGTAAACAAGTGAGTCGATAAGACCGAGGGCTTGCGCTGATGTTGAATTGGTGACCAACATTTTGTTGGAGATCTCGCGCAGTCTTGCAGCATCCATGTCTCTGCTTTGCGCGATGTCGTTAATCATGTTAGTATGAATATCAGAGATCAGTTCATTTAGCTGAAGCCGGTTTTCATTGCTCATGTGCTCAAGAAAAAAGGGTTCCACGGCACTTTTGAAATCTCCTACGCGAAAGATCTGCGGTTTGATCTCCAACTTGTCGAACAACTTTTTGAAAAACGAAACTTCTGCAGACAACCCGTTGAATTCAATCTCGCCTTCAGGATTTAGAAAAACCTTGTCGGCAGCTGATACTACGTAATAGGCTGACTCGGTATAAAATTCACTATAGGCAACAATCCACTTGCCGGAAGTCTTAAAATCAATTAAGGCTTCGCGAATTTCGCGGGCCACTCCATAGCCGCTTGTAAATACACTTAAGTCCAAATAAATTCCTTCGATTTTAGAATCTGTTTTAGCATGCTCAAGGACCTGCTTGAATGGTAACAGGCCTATCGATGACACAGTACCCGGTATTGGCAGCCCCTCAAACGGATCCTCCACGTCATTTTCGGTAATGGGTACATCTAATTTTAGATGCAATACTGAGTTATCTTTTACGTTCGTAACGGCATCATCATTGGAAAGGCCCGAAACCAAAGCCGTAACAAAGAAGAACATCAGGACAATGAGTAGAACAAAAGCCACCAGCGAACCGAGGCAGGAAGCCATAAATGCTTTGAAGAAATTCATGAGTATCAAAAATTAGGGTACAAAAATACTCAAAGGGTGTTTGGAAAGAAAACAGCCTCGTTATCTTTCGCCAGAATGAAAAAGCAAACAGCCTTTCTGCTTCTTGGCGGCAATTTGGGCGACCGAAAATCCAATTTGGAACGGGCTGCCCAACTGATCGGGAAACGGATTAGCTTTATTACAGCACGATCGGCCTTGTATGAAACCAAACCATGGGGCAAAACAGATCAGCCTGATTTTCTCAACCAGGTACTCCTGCTCAAAACTGACCTTAGCCCCGAGCACATATTGAAGACGGTTCTAACGATTGAGCATGACATGGGACGCATCCGCAAAGAAAAATGGGGCGCCCGGCTTATTGATATTGACCTGTTATATGTGGGCAATCAAATCCTGCATTCAGAAAACCTTACACTGCCCCATCCGGGAATTGCCCAAAGGCGTTTTGTATTGGAACCGCTGGCAGAACTTGCTCCCGATTTTATTCATCCCGTATTAAATAAGAGTCATCGCCAACTTCTTACCGAATGTATGGATACATTAATCGCAGGCAGAAGTTGCAAGCCTTTAAATCCTGTTAACGATTAATG
>JBEBJH010000127.1:0-13618 GCA_040079965.1 Cyclobacteriaceae bacterium | reverse complement strand
GAAATTCTCCTGAACTTTGACCGTACGCCATTGCACAAAAACATACTAACAGACCTATAAAAACTTGCTTTTTCATTTTCTTAGATTTTTTCTTTTAAATACACATTTCCATTAAAGGTCTCGAAATCGAGTACCACTCCGCCATCACCAATTTTAAAGCGATTGCCATTTACTTTATACTTTATTCCCTTTTGTGTTTCTTTTTTCTCAACTACTACGGGCAGCGACTCAAGATGATCTACATTGGTAAACAACTCACCGTTGAAGCTCTCAAAACTCAGATCTGCTGCTAACCCTTTCTGGAACCAGGCATTGATGTTCCCATTCAGGGTATAAAAGCGACATGGCTTCTGGGGATTTTTGATATATGTAATGTCAACATCTCCGTTTATGGTATTAGCCGTTGCTTCGCGCGAAATGCCCGATAGCGCAATACTTCCATTAACGTTGTTGGCCACAATACTCCCCGAAAGGTTTTCGATTTTAACATCGCCCTCGTTCACGGTGCTGACCAATAGATTTATTGATCGGGGTACTTTAACTACGTAGTCAAAGGAGTAGTCACATAACTCTTTACAATCGTCATTATCCCGCTCACTCCAGTTGTATCCCCACCCATTCCTATGAGTCCAGTCGCCATTCTTTTTTGACGTTTTACCAAAGCGACTGCAAAGTCCTTCCGTATAAAGTATAATGGTGTCTGCCCGATCAATGATACCCAGTCTGATCTGAGCCTTTCCCTTCTCCAGTCGTTCGGATGTTTTAGCATTTATAGTTCTTGTCACTTCCAGCAGAATCTTATCACCGTCATAACCGGTAACCGTTACATGACCATTTATGTTGGCGATTATGAGTGCGTTGTCAGTCCCTTTTTTTTCAAAAGATAATTCCTTGGTGGTTTTGTCAGTAAACGATTGAGCAACTACCAGATGCTGAATAAAAACTGTTATTAGTAGAATTATTGTTTTCATGTTGTTAGTGTTTTTTTCCTCACCCCTATCTCTCTCCCCGGCCTGGCTGCTCCGCCAACTGGCGGATTCGGGTGCCTGCGCTAAAGCTTCAGCGCCAGCGTGCAAAGGCAGGAAAGAGGCAAGGTCTAAATTAGAACTTCAATACTTTCTGAGATTTTTGTTTTTACTTCAGTTGGTGTTTTATCACTTTTCAAAAGTTGTCTCAGTGCGTCCACTGATTTTTTCTCCTGGATAGCAACCATTAACTCAGCCATAGCTACTTGTACCAAAGGAGAATCCTGAAAAGCTATTGATTCAATAAGTTGAGTACGCACTTTGCTGCTCTTGCTATATCCCTTCAATACTTCAAGGGAAGCCAATCGAACGTTCACATTTTCATCGTGATTAAGGGTTGTAAAAAGAGCATTGGTAACTTTCTCGCTTACCTGATCCATTTCCGAAGTAAGGCCAACGGCTCTTAACCGCTGTGTGGCCGATTCCTTTTCCAACAAGGAAAGCATCATCATTTCTTTCAGATCACTCACCTCTTGTGTTAATTCACTCACTTCATTCTTTTGAGCTGGCGATTGAATGAAATAGCCTACCGTAAAACCAGACAAGATCAGGACGGCAGCAGCAGCCAACCTTGGAAAGAGATCCCACGATTGCAACGAAAATGAGGGCTCCTTTCCGTGCTGGCGCTTCTCTTTTGCCAAAGCAGTATAAAACTGATCATCGAGTCGAAGTGAGGGAGCAGCAGTATCAACCTTTAAAATTTGCTCATCGAGAGCGTGAAGTTCTCGCAAGCGGGTAAGTTCTATTTCACCCATTTCAATTAATTGTTCGAGCAATTTGATTTCAGCAGGGTCTGATAATCCTTCATTATACTTCTCCACAAGTTCATCAATCTTCATCTGTTCCATAAGGCTTGAATTTTATAATCAGCATCTAGCTTATTTTCTCCAACTGTCTAAAAATTACTTTTAATTCCTGCAACGCCCGAAACACTTTCACTTTCACAGCCCCTTCCGTGCAGCCCAGTACTTCGCCAATTTCACTGTACTTCCTTTCCTCGAATTTGCTCAACAATAAAATTTCCCGCTTGTCGGCTGGCAGCCTGTCCATGGCAATGGAAAGCATACGATGCTCCTCGTGTTGCTGCATTTCAACCGATTGGTTTTCATGATGGCCAACCCGCTCTTGCCAGTTTTCAAGTTCTTCAGTTGCCTTAATCCTATGTTTACGATGATGGTCGATATTCACATTGCGGGCGATGTGAAACATCCACGCCCTAAAGTCGCCCTCTCCGCGAAAGAGGTGTCGGTACTTCAGGATTCGAAGGAATGTGTTCTGAACAAGATCCTCGCTGAGTTCTTGCTCCTTGTTAAGACCATAGAAAAAACCATACAACGGTCTTTTATAGCGCTCAAAAAGCAGTCCCATCTTATCCAGGTCACCATCCTTGACCTTCATCATTAATACATTGTCGGAAAGCGCTTCCAAATTCAAGGATTCTTAACAGGGAAACTGAAGGTACTTAATTTGGTTACAGGATTTATTCTAATTTTATCAAAAAAGAGCTACTAATGAAATACCTACTACCGGCTACAATTCTAATTCTGCTTGTTACCAGCTGCCAGAAAAATACTGTTTGGTCAGACGAATTTGACAATGCAGGTACTCCTGATACCACCAAATGGAATTACGACCTGGGCGATGGATGCCCCAATGTTTGCGGCTGGGGTAACAACGAAGCACAATACTATACGAAAGACCCTAAAAACGTACGCGTTGAAAATGGTAACCTGGTTATTGAAGCACATAAAGATTCCCTTGGCGGGAAGGCATACACTTCCACACGCATCGTGAGCAAATTCAAAGGCGATTGGCTTTATGGCAGAATTGAAATAAGAGCAAAACTTCCAAAAGGCAAAGGAACCTGGCCTGCTATCTGGATGCTTTCTACCGATTGGAAATATGGTGGCTGGCCAGCCAGTGGCGAGATTGATATTATGGAACACGTAGGTTATGATCCGGGTGTGATCCATGGCACCATTCACACCGAATCATACAACCATGGCAAAGGCACGCAAAAAGAAGGTAAGATTACTGTGGAAGATAGCATGGATGCATTTCATGTCTATGCCATTGATTGGTCAGAAAATAAGATGGACTTCTTTGTGGATGAAAAACTCTATCATACGGTTACGCGCGATCCGACCGAAGACTTTAAAGGTTGGCCCTTCGATCAGCGCTTTCATTTGATTATGAATATCGCAGTGGGCGGAAACTGGGGTGGCAAAGAAGGCATTGATGATTCCATCTGGCCACAAAGGATGGAGGTTGATTATGTTAGGGTTTATGAATTGAGAAAATGAAAAAACTATTTTTAGTTGTTCTGCTGCTTGCAGGAACACAAGCCCACAGTCAAACTGGGGAAGCGGAAAAAGTAAATCAGCTTCACAAGAAAAAATTTGATTGGCTGATCAATAAAAAATATGATTCATTAAACTGGCTGATGGACGAACGCGTTAAGTACATTCACTCCAATGGGTGGATTCAATCCCGGCAAGAAGTAATCGATGATCTGAAATCCGGCAAGTTAAATTATACTTCAGTCGTTGTTGAGGAATCGAGTGTTTCCTACTTCAATCAAAGTGCCGTGGTAACTGGCAAAGGAATTTTCAAAGGGCTGATGGCTGATAAGTCTGAATTCAATATTCATCTCCTTTACACCGAGGTTTATGTTAAACAAAAGAAATTGTGGAAATTAGTCTCCCGCCAGGCAACCAAGCTTTGACTGATTCAGATCAACTTTTGTCCTCGTTGTTCCCCGATTTTGTTTCTTTCATTCTGAAGCTCCCTTGATAATTTCGTTTGCTTTTCAAGCGCCTTGCGTTTATACTCTTCAAATTCTTGTGTGAGGGTATGAGCTATTAATGTTTTTTCTTTCATGCCGGAATTTAGAATTTTCATTCTGCCCAACATGACGAACAGTGCAAGGGCAAGACCCGCAATGACAGCAGCTGATAGAAAGATAAAGGTTCCTTTACCGAAAGGGATTCCCAACACAGAAATGTGATTGCTTTCAAAAGTAATTTCATCAACGGACGCCTGATGAGCTTTTAAATCATTTTGAATTTTAAGGATTTCATTTTTTAATACCGCTATTTCACTATTCGCGTCCTTAATCATAGCGTGTTGCTTGCTTATTGAATCAATGGTAATTTTCCAGAAGCCATCGAGAATAAACTCCTTAATGACTTTGTAGTCTTCGTAGGTCTGTGAACCCGATTTCATAACCTCATATCGCTCTTTCAGGTTGAGGTCTTTATCTTCAATGGCTTTTATAGCCGGTTGGGCAAAAAGCGGACTAACCAAGCTAATTAATGTAATAGTAAAAATCGATTTAATCATTTGCTTAATCATAAGAACAGGCAACTTACCCTTAACTTCGCAGGAAGGTGTGCATCAAACAGATTATATGTCAAAAAAATCGCTTAAAGCCTCGTTTAAGAGGTCAAACCCAGTATTGCAATCCTTTGCATTACTTTGGTAGTGCAATCGTAGCATTGGAGTTTCGTGAAACATTCAAACAGAATTAACATTTGATTTATCAATGATGGCTATTTTTGGACAAGAGACTTAAATCATTGTTATGAAATGAACTATTTACTAAGTTGCTTATCCTGTTTGGATAAATCTATCAATTTAGATTGAATTAAATGGGTCTATGATGTAAAAATCCCATGGTTGGAAAAAATCATGGACTAAAAAGTGAGTTTTTGGGCTTAAATCTGGGCATCTTTGAAAAGAATACTAATTATAGAGGACGATGAGCCGCTTTGCTGGCTTTTAGAGAAGATCCTTAAGGATAAATATGAGCCTATTATTATGAAAAATGGCCTTGAGGCACTTTCATGGCTATCTGATGGTAATTTACCTAATCTTATTATTTCTGATATAAATATGCCCTCTTTGGATGGTATAGAATTACTCGAAAATATACACGCTAGCGGAATTTTGAGGGATATTCCTGTTATTATGCTATCAGCTTCCGAGGAGCCTGAAAAAAGAAGACGTTGTTTGGCATTGGGTGCCAGCAATTATTTAATAAAACCTTTCGAACCACAGTTACTAATAGAAGAGATCGAGAATACATTTAAAAGGTTGGAAAACCCCCTTTCAATAGATCGATGAGAACCGATAGTGAAATTGCTGTGAAAAATTTTCAAAAAGCTGTTACCCAAGGCATTATTGCTAATGTAGTATTTATTGAGGACTCCGGCAATAAAACCCAATTTGATTATAACCAGGATAACTGGCAATTCACCTTTTTAACAATTGACGAACTTTCTTTAAGTATTCTTGATGGTACACTGGAACCAGATGCCATTTTCATTGAACCAGCAAACACCTTACTATTACAAATAAGTAAATTATCTGAATTGTTAAAAAAGCATGAAGTCCCTTTCATCTTATATACTGAAAAATATGATTCTGCAGCCAAAGAGAAAGCTATCCAGATAAAGGTAGATGACTACTTGTTTGGGGCGTTTACTGACTCCCTGCTAAAAAGACTTAGGTTTATAAAAAAGATTAAAGCCTACAAAAATAAAAGACAGGAAAAGCCTTACGAGGTTATCAAAGTGCGGCCCATGCAATCGATAAAACTTTGGAGGATGAAGCGATTTTCGGATATCGTACTCTGCTTACTTGCCCTGATAGTTCTTTCTCCAATTTTACTTGTAATCGCTATTATTATTAAACTTGAATCAAAAGGACCAATCTTCTACATATCCAAACGAGCAGGTTCTGGTTATAGAATCTTTGACTTTTATAAATTCCGGTCCATGAGATTTGGAGCTGATCGTGAGTTGAAAGATCTCTCACACCTTAATCAATATAGTGAGGGGGGCGGGGACGCTGTCTTTTTTAAGATTAAGGATGACCCTCGGGTAACCCGGTTTGGCCAGTTTCTCAGAAATACCAGTTTAGATGAATTACCTCAACTAATTAATGTTCTGAAAGGCGATATGTCTTTAGTGGGTAACCGACCTTTACCACTTTACGAAGCGGAACGGTTAACAAAAGACCAGATTGCCTGGCGTTTTCTGGCCCCTGCAGGAATCACTGGATTATGGCAGGTAACAAAGCGAGGTAACAAAGAAATGTCACTTGATGAGCGCATCCATCTGGATATGGAGTATGCCATGAAAAACTCCTTCATAATGGATATGAAAATTATTTTTTCAACCTTTCCAGCCTTATTTCAAAAGGAAAAAGTCTGAATGGGTTATTATGGGTATTGTTGAAATTGTTCTGATATTCTATTTTTCTTTAGCTGTTCTTTATATCCTGATTCTCTCCATTGCTGGACATTTTTACAAGAAAAAAACATTTCTAAAACCGCTTTCATTCAAACGAATCGCTGTATTTGTTCCTGGTTATAAAGAAGATGCGGTAATTTTGGTTGTAGCTGAAAAACTAACCCAATTAGACTATCCTAAGGAGTTTTTCGATATCATAATTATTGCTGACTCCTTCCAGTCCGAAACATTACAAAAACTGTCGACATTACCTGTTACCTTATTGACAGTAGATTTTGATAAAAGGTCAAAAGCTAAATCATTAAAATATGCGTTCCACACACTTGCAAAGCCGTATGATATTGCCGTGATTCTGGATGCGGATAACATAACGCAACCGGACTTCTTATTAAAAATTAATGAGGCTGCCTGCTCTGGGATGATTGTTATCCAAACACAGCGGGTTGCTAAAAACACCAATACTGCCTTTGCATTTCTTGATGCCTGTAGTGAAGCCATAAACAATCACTTATTCAGAAAGGGTCCAAATGCCTTAGGAATGTCAGCTAGTTTGATAGGTTCAGGAATGGCTTTCGATTATTCTTTACTAAAGGGCATGTTGCCAAAAATTGAGTCTGTGTATGAAGATCGGGAGATACAGCTCGAACTTGCCAGGCAAGGACTTAAGATCAACTTTCTGGAAGGTGTATTGGTATTTGATGAGAAAATTGATAATGCTACTTCATTTCAAAGTCAACGAAGAAGATGGATTTTTGCCCAATTCAATAGCCTTTTTCACAATTTTATCAAAGGCCACTATATGCTTTTTAAGGGAAACCTTAATTTTTACAATTTTGCCGTACTAAATAATCTCTTTCCACCAAGAGTTTTTTCTTTGGTGCTTCTTTTCATCTTAAGTGTTATCGCCACGTTGTTTCATACTGATTTTATAGTAATCTGGTGGGCGCTATTTTCAGTCTTCGTTTTCACGCTTGCCATCGCCTTGCCCAACAAATTCTATTCAAAAAAACTATTTTTAGCACTATTTCATATACCAACAGCATTTCTAAAATTGGTTCAAGCTTCATTGAGAATGAAGGGGGCAGGTACTTTTATACACACGACTCACACGCAAGTAGATATTGATAGTATTTTCAAGAAAAATGACCCCAATTGAGCAGCCTCTTGTCTCCATAATCACTGTGAACTTTAATGGCACTAAAGAAACCAAAGCCTTATTAAGGTCACTCATAAACCTTTCCTATCCAAATGTGGAAATTATCATTGTTGATAATGCCTCTGCCAAAAATCCCACAAATGAGTTTTTAGAGATCTACCCAGCAGCCAAAATAATTTTAAGCAAAGAAAATTTAGGCTTTGCGGGTGGAAATAATTTGGGCATCAGGAATTCTAAAGGAGACTTTCTATTCTTTATTAATAACGATACAGAACTTACGTCAAATATTATTGAGGTTCTGGTTAATACAATCAAGAAACTCCCCGATGCAGGTATCGTTAGTCCCAAATTTCATTATTATTTTAATTCCGGGATAATTGAGTATGCTGGCTATCATAAGATGAATTTTCTTACAGCCAAAAATAGAATGGTTGGTAATATGGAGAAGGATTCAGGGCAATATAATCAACTGAAAGAAACAAATTATGCTCATGGGGGAGCCATGATGGTAGCGCGCCAAATTATTGATACCGTTGGGCCCATGCCGGAATGCTATTTTCTGTATTATGAAGAAGTTGATTGGTGTGAACAAATAAAACGCAAAGGTTATAAAATCTACTATCAGCCAGAAGCTTTGATATATCATAAGGAATCCATGACGACCGGAAAAGAAAGTCCTTTTAAGACATACTATCTAACCCGTAACAGGTTGTTATTCATGAGGAGAAATGCTTCATCAATTCAATTGATAATTTTTACATTTTTCTTTTCTTTTTTTACAATTCCAAAAAACGTGTTTTCATTTCTAATTCAGGGAAAATTAAAACACCTGAAGGCATTTGTTATGGGAATACTTTGGCATTTGACATCTAAGAAAAGCCTCGTATATAATCCTTTATGAGCAAATCATTGCGTTATAAAATTCTTTTCTGCATTAGGCAAGGCACCATAGGCGGTGGCGAAAGTCACCTTATTGACCTTATCGAATTTTTAGACAAAGAAAAATACGAGCCAATTGTTTTGTCTTTTTCAGATGGTGCTATGATCAGGCATTTCAAAGAAAGAAATATTGGCACATTTGTAATTGACTCTAAAAGGCCATTTGATATGAGTGTGCGTAATAAAGTGACCTCAGTCCTGGACTCAGTTCTTCCTGATCTCATTCACATTCATGGAACTCGAGCCTTCTCAAATCTATATTTTGCGAAAATAAAAAAAACAACACCCATTGTTTACACGGTTCATGGTTGGTCTTTTAATTCAAATCAATCATACCTCCGCAAATTTTTAGCGATTCAATCAGAACGGATTTTTACCAAGAAGGCCACTCAAGTGATAAATGTATCCTTTACTAATCAAAGAGCAGGTCATCAACATATCAAGAAATTCCAATCAGAAGTAATTCACAATGGGGTAAATCTAAGCGTCTTCCATAAAAATAAAACCTATCCCTCCATTCGCCAAGAGCTTAATATACCGGAAGATGCCTTTTTAATCGGTTTCATCGCTCGATTAACAGAACAAAAAGATCCATTGACACTCATTCAGGCATTTTCTGAATATTCGGAAATTAATGCTTCTGCACGCTTATTACTGGTTGGTGAAGGTGATATAAAGGACGCATGTGTTTCATTGGCTAATCAGTTGAACCTAAACGACCGCATCATTTATCAGCCATTTCGAAAAGATATTCCTGCCTTACTAAAAGGTATTGATGTATTTTGTCTGCCTTCGCTTTGGGAAGGCTTTTCAATTGGATTAGTGGAAGCAATGGCAATGGGTAAAGCCGTACTTGCCACAGGTGTTGATGGTACTTTGGAAATTCTGAAGGATAATGAAAACGGCCTGTTAATTGCTAAAAAAGATCCTAAGGACATAGTAAAAAAGCTAAACCTCCTATATACCAATCAGGATCTACGAATAAAGTTGGAAACAAATGCCTATAAAACAATTACCTCAGAATTCAGTGCTACAAGAGTTACACAACGTACTGAAGAAATTTACCAGAAACTTCTAAATGAAAGTTAAATGATTAAAAACTTACCCTCATATACCCGTATTGCCGATCAAAAAAGGCTAAAATTTATCCTTAAAAATATTTCTTCACGTTTGCCAGCAGGCTCAAAAATTCTGGATATCGGATGCGGAAACGGAGTTATCAGCATGCATTTAGGAACAATTGGTTTCCGGGTACTGGGAATTGATGTTAGTGATAAAACTATCCAAACAGCAATTAGTCAAAATACACAAAGCAATGTGACCTTTCAGCAAAAAAGTGCTGAAGAACTATCGAAAGAAGGTCAATCATTCGATGCTATAATTTGCAGCGAAGTATTAGAGCACCTCGAAAACCCGGGTGAATTATTAGAAAAAATCCATGCCATCTTAAATAAAGATGGAATATTAATTGCAACGGTACCCAATGGTAAGGGGCCTAGGGAACAATTCGTAACCAAGCCCATGCTTTACCTAACAAAGAAAAATAATTTGCTAACAAAATTCGTAATGAAAATGAAAGGCATTTTTGGTTATAGTGGAAAAACAACTCAGTCAAATGCAGATAATTTAGACCATATCCAGTTTTTCAGTTATTCGCAATTGAATAGTTTGTTAAGAACTCACCATTTTAAAATCATTCAATTCGGCAAGGCTAACTTTATAGACGATGTATTTCCTTTTTCCTTTTTTGCAAACAGAATTCCATTGCTGCAGCGGATGGATTGCTGGATAGTCGACTATCTTCCACGATGGGTTACCGGAGGTTTTTTTACGGTTTCAACTAAACAAAATGGCTAAGGAAAAATACTTTCTTCAACTTCTCCTGTTACCTCTATACTTTCAAGGGATTGCCCAGGATTTACCTGTAGACCAAATTAGTAGAATATCCATAGGGAGCGAAAAAATCAAAGTGGTTACAACTCTTCCCAAAATTCTTAAGGAAGCCTCCGGTCTTTATATTGATAAGAATGGTAACTTTTGGAGCCACAATGATGACCGCTACTCCTTCTTATATTGCTTCGACTCAACGGGCACGATACTGAAAACGGTCTATTTGAATCATCCCAACAAAGGATGGGAAGCTCTGGCCCACGATGAAAACAACAATGTTTACATTGGTGCCTTTGGCAACAATCGAAACGATCGAAACGATCTGACTATTTATAAAATTAAGTCACCCGATTCAATTACTGCAAAGGTAACTACGGGTGAAATCATAAAATATCAATACAGCGATCAGAAATTATTTCCCCCGCCAGAAACAAATCGCAATTATGATGCAGATGCCTTAATTGCATTCAAGGATTCTTTATACATTTTTACAAAAAACCGTACAAAGCCCTTTACCGGCTATACCCGAGTGTATCAACTCCCACAAATCCCAGGTAACTACAAAGCTGAGTTGATTGATAGTATTTTTGTGGGTAATGGCCCCATGATGGATAACTGGGTTACCGGGGCTGATATTAGTCCTGATAAGAAGACCTTGGTACTTATAGGTCATGAAAAACTTTGGATAATTCGTAATTTCAAGGGTTCAAAGTTTTCGACAGGTTCAATAATAGAAATACTATTGCCTGATTTTACGCATAAAGCAGGGGTGTCTTTTTTTGGAAATAATAGCCTCTATATTGTTGACGAAACTGAATTTGAAATTTTAGGTGGTAATTTATACAAACTGGAGGTTTCGGATCTAAAAAACTAGAAAATTCAATTTTTAGCGGCATTTCTGTGATTTTACAGTAATAAAATGCAATAATCCGATTGCCAAATTGCTTACCAATAGTCAAAATAGTAGATTTAAATCTGGTATTTCCAGGCTGATTGAAAGTTTGCTATGCATATGTAAACTTTAAATTGTTTTAAGCCATGATTAAAATTATGCCCTCAAAGCATGGGATGCTATTATCCCTGCTGTTTCTTCTTGTTGCCACACTCGCCCTGCGAGCGCAAAACCAAACGGCAAAATTAACTCCCGTTAATCAGATTGGCTATTATGAATATTTACCACCCGATTATTTTTCTAGTTCTAATAATTTTCCGATAGTCATTTTCTTTCACGGTATTGGGGAAAGGGGAAACGGGACTACCGAAATAACCAAAGTCCCCAACGCTGGACCTCCCAAGTTTGTGAAACAGGGGTATAAATTTCCGTTTATTCTTATTTCACCTCAACTAAAAACTACCTATGGAACCTGGCCAACCTGGTATATGGATGAAGTGGTTGAGCATGTGCGTAGTTATCTGAGAGTCGACCCTTCAAGAATCTATATAACGGGATTAAGCCTTGGGGGCGGTGGTGCATGGGAATATGGATATACCTTTCCTCAAAAAGTGGCTGCCTTGGTACCCGTATGCGGTGGGTACAATACAACTTCTAAAGCTTGCATTCTGGCCAATAATAAGATTCCTATCTGGGCATCTCACGGAGATAAGGATACCACGGTTCCTATGTCAAGAACTGTAAATATGATTAACGCAATTAATGCTTGTGTACCTGCAATTAATCCGACTCCGATTTTAACCATATACCCTAATGTTGCGCACAACGCCTGGGACTATGCATACAGAACTGATCACTCGTTACACAACCCCAATGTGTACGAATGGATGATGGGCTTTACGAAAGGCGGAGTTTCCGTCAGTGCGGGACTTGATGTCACTCTTAACCTGCCAACTAACTCAACCACCATCTCTGCAACCGCCTCTACCTCTTCAGGAGCCATTACGTCATATGCCTGGACAAAAGTGAGCGGCCCCGCAGTTACCATTAGCAATGCCTCATCAAACACGGTCTCTTTAAGTGGAATGGTGGCTGGTATTTATACCTTCAGAATTACGGTTACCAATAGTTTAGGGCAAACCAATACAGATGACGTTAAAGTTAATGTTATCTCAGGTAATCAGAACCCTGTTGCTAACGCTGGAGTTGATAGAACAATCACACTTCCGTCATTTCTAACCCTTACAGGAACTGGATCAGATCCTGATGGAACCATCACTTCTTATGTGTGGCTACAAGTGAGTGGTCCGACCATTGCGTTAGGTGCTCAAAATGCTGCTGCCCTTGTATTAAATAGTTTAGTACCGGGGGTCTTCGTTTTTTCCCTTACCGTTACAGACAACAATGGGGCTACTGCCACTGACTTTGTTACTGTAACGGCAAATGGCGCGGCAACAAATCAAAATCCTGTTGCTAATGCTGGAGTTGACAAGACCCTTAATCTACCCACCAATTCTACTACTCTTACTGGTTCTGGAAGTGACCCGGACGGCACAATTGCAACCTATGCATGGGTAAAAGTCAGCGGCCCTGCGGCCACACTGACCAACGCAAGTACCGCGACCCTCTCACTCTCCGGTCTGGTTGCAGGTTCATATGTCTTTAGGCTAACTGTAACCGATAACTTGGGGGCAACCGGTAACGATCAGGCAACAGTAACAGTTATTGCTGCAAATCAGGCTCCTGTGGCAAATGCAGGCAGTGCAATTACGATTACATTACCTACAAATTCAACAAATATTGTTGGCTCAGGCAGTGATGCAGATGGATCAATAGCAACCTATGCATGGACACAAGTAACTGGTCCAAATACGGCAACCCTAACCAATGCCGCATCACCGACAGTCACTACTGGCAATCTTATCCAGGGAGTTTATACTTTCAGATTGACCGTTACGGATAATCTGGGCTCAACGGGTTTTGCCAACGTAACCGTTACTGTAAATGCGGCACCTGTCAATGTTGCACCGATTGCTAATGCGGGAGCAGACAGATCGATAACATTACCGACCAACTCAGTAGTGTTAGTGGGCTCGGGTAATGATCCTGATGGAACGATTGCTTCTTACAACTGGACTTTATTTAGTGGACCTGCGGCCACCCTGGCCGGTCAAACTACAACGACCTTAACAGCTTCAAATCTGGTTGCAGGAACCTATGTCTTCAGGCTAACAGTTACCGATAACCAGGGAGCCACGGGTTTTGATAATATCATAGTAAGTGTTCAACCAGCCGCTGTCAATCAGTCTCCCACGGTTGACGTTGGTCCTGATTTTTCTCTGACATTACCGACCAATAGCACTTCTATTTCTGCCACTGCAAACGATCCGGACGGATCAATCAGCACATATCTATGGACAAAAATCAGTGGTCCTTCAGCCACATTAGGCGGGTCAAATAC
>JBEBJH010000126.1:0-13664 GCA_040079965.1 Cyclobacteriaceae bacterium | reverse complement strand
AACTACGGCAGCGGCAGCCATGACGGGTGCGTTATTAACAATTCCCGTTTCAGCTATTCTTAAATTTCTTCCGGTATGGACCAACGGTTGGTTTCCCGATTATCCCTTTCTCGACCGGATGTCAATCACGTTCGTACTCATCATAATCATTATGGTGATCATGAGTTTGATAAAACCCGAAACGAATCCTAAGAAGCTGATGGAAGTAGATGTAAAACTCTTCAGGGTAAATACAGGGTTCGTATTTGGATCCCTTATCATCATCGGAATCCTGATCGCCCTGTATACTGTATTTTGGTAATGAGAATTTTTAGCTTTACTGTAAGGATAAATTCTTAAGATTTATATAAAGTCCATTTTCATGAAGAAGCAATTCATTTTAACATTCGCACTGCTGCTGTCATTTTATTCTTACAGTAACATCCGTTTGCCCAAAATACTTGGCGACAACATGGTGTTGCAGCGCAATAAACCCATCAAGCTCTGGGGCTGGGCCGATGCCGGTGAGAAAGTAAGCGTGCTGTTTAATAACCAAAGCGTTTCAACCAAAGCTGGCAAAAACGGAACATGGCTACTTACCCTAAAACCTGAAACAGCTGGCGGGCCTTACCAACTTATCCTTAAAGGAAAAAATACAATCACGCTGTCCAATATCTTAATTGGCGAAGTGTGGGTGTGCTCAGGACAAAGTAATATGGAGTGGCCGGTGCGGAATTCAAATAATGCCGAAGATGAAATCAAGAATGGAAACTATCCGATGATCCGGCACTTTACTGTCCAAAAATCAGTCTCTACTCAATTGGAAGCGGATGTGAAAGGTGACGACTGGAAAGTATGTACTCCGGAAAATGTGGGAGACTTTACTGCAGCCGGCTATTTCTTTGCCCGCGAGCTGTACCAACATCTCAATATACCCATTGGCCTTATTCATACTTCATGGGGCGGCACACACTCTGAAACATGGACAAGTCGTAAAGCTTTTGAACAAAGTGATGAGTTTAAAGACATGATTGCATCCATGCCTACTGTAGATTTAGCAGAATTGGCTAAGAAAAAAAATGAAGCACTTATCCAGCGATTAGGTGAGTTGGGAATCTTAATCCCATCTGCCGAGCAAGTAAAAAACTGGAATCAACTTTCGTTTGATCATACTTCGTGGCCGACTATGAAACTACCCGGACAATGGGAAGGTCAGGCACTCAGTGATCTTGATGGGTTGGTTTGGTTTCGCAAAACCATAACTATCACCCGTGAGGATGCGGGCAAAGAAGCTATGCTCTCGCTGGCCATGATTGATGACTCTGATGAAAGCTTTGTAAATGGCACAGCCGTTGGAAGTACCAAGGGACGATGGAATGAGAAACGCCTTTACAAAATACCAGCCGGAGTATTGAACGAAGGAAAGAATGTAATTGCCATTCGTGTAGAAGATACGGGAGGAGGTGGAGGAGTGCATGGCGAAGCCAATGATCTGAAACTTACGATTGGCAAATCAGAAATTTCATTGGCCAATGAGTGGTCGTACCAGGTAGAAAGTATAAGTGTCGATGGCGCATTAATTAACCCCAACAGCTACCCAACCCTGCTTTTCAATGCCATGATCAATCCACTGCTCAACTATGGTATCCAGGGTGCACTCTGGTACCAGGGTGAATCGAATGCCGGGCGGGCCTATCAATATCGCAAAGCATTTCCTTTGATGATAGAAGATTGGCGCACTCATTGGCAGCAAGGAAACTTTCCTTTCTACTTCGTGCAGTTGGCAAGTTTCAATTCGGCAAATGGCACCAGCGAAAACGGAAGCACATGGGCTGAGTTGCGTGAAGCCCAAACCAGCACGTTGTCGTTGCCCAATACCGGCATGGCTGTGACTACTGACATCGGTGAAGCCAACGATATCCATCCACGCAACAAGCAAGATGTTGGCAAACGTTTAGCGGCTATTGCGCTTCGCAATACTTATAATAAGACGAATGAATACAGTGGACCGATGTTTGAATCCATGAAAGTGGAAGGGAACAAAATCAGGATCTCATTTACCCATATAGACAATGGCCTGATGGCGAAAGACAAGTATGGCTATCTGAAAGCCTTTGAGATTGCAGGCAGTGATGAGAAATTCAACTATGCAAAAGCCTGGATTGAAGGCAACAGTGTAGTTGTTTCAGCTGATCAGGTTCAAAACCCAGTGGCCGTTCGTTTTGCATGGGCTGATAACCCGGAAGATGTCAACTTATTTAATAAGGAAGGGTTTCCGGCCGTGCCGTTTAGAACAGATAGCTGGAAGGGTATTACCGAAAAGGAAAAGTTTAAATTCTGAGGTGATGAGAAACGGATTTAGTTAAGTTATTCCTTTTACTTCACCAACTTGATCGAAGCCGAATTGATACAAAACCGTAAGCCGGTGGGTGGTGGCCCATCAGGAAACACGTGGCCTAAATGGCAATCGCACACGCTGCATTCAACCTCAACTCTAACCATTCCATAGCTGGAATCTTTTGTGTACTTGATTACATTGGGTTCCACGGAAGTGGTAAAACTGGGCCAGCCGGTTCCGGATTCAAACTTGGTGCGGGAGTCGAACAGAACCGTACCACAACAACGGCATGCATAAAGTCCAGGTTCATGTGCTTCACAATATTCTCCGCTAAAAGCCCGCTCGGTTCCTTTCTTGCGGGTTACCTGAAATTCTTCTTCCGTCAGAATTTTCTTCCACTCGGCATCGGTTTTTTCAACCCGTTTGGGTGGAGTCAGGTTTCCTTTGGAAGCATAGTGCAAAACATCAGTCCATTTCATTAAGAAAGTGGTTTAAGGATAAAAGATATCCCTTATAAACCACTTTCTCTTCATTTAGTTCGGAGTACTTTCGTTTTGGTTGCGTCTTCCAAAGCCACCAAACTTCAGGGTTAAATTGTACGACCAGTTGCTGAGATCATTGTCGGACAAGCCTTGCCCTGAACTACCATAGGTTTTACGATAGGAAATCCCGGGACTTAACCTCATCCACCGGAATAAATTAACCTCAAGCTGGGCACCGGGCTCTACCACATAAAACCAATTCTCGTCATGAACAGTAGTTTGATAGGTGTAATCATAATTATACAAGTAATCACGATTATACTGCATGGTAAATCCAGCGCCAGTAAACAGGTTTAGAACGAGGTGAACTGATTTGTTGGAACCGATGATGCGCTCCACCATCAATCCACCCTGGCTATATTGATAAGTCATGGGCTGTAATGGATTAGCGCTATACTCCAGCGGCACTTCAATATAATTGGTTGATCCTGCAAAGGCGAGGCCCAGCATCCACTTCCGGTTAAGGAATACACCTCCATATACTTCGCACATATTGGCATACTGGCCCTGGATGGTGGTAAATTTGTTGGAGAGTGCACCATATCCACCGGTTGTTTTTGCTCCGTTGAAAATTGATTGAATCTCCTGGGCTGAACTTGTAAATGTTACAAGGGCAATAAACGATAGGGTAACTAAGAATCGGGTTTTCATAACGTTGATTTTTATACCCGAAAGACAAATCTGAGCCGGAATACCCCTATCGCACCCGAAAGATTTTTTAGATTATTTTCTATTCGTGCCGGATGGCATCCACCGGATTGAGCCGCGAGGCCCTGATGGCTGGATAGGTGCCAAAAATAATCCCCACCAGCAAGGAAACTACGGTGATTATTAGAAAGGTATTCCAGGTGTAGGCTGCCTGGAAAGGAACTTTAGTAATTGCTTTAACTATAGGAATGATAATCATAGTTCCCAGGACTCCGAAGACCAGGCCCAGAAAACTGCCAAAGGCTGAAATGGTTATGGACTCGGACAAAAACAATAAAATAATATCCCGCCTGTTGGCGCCCGTTGCTTTTCGAATTCCGATTTCAGAAGTGCGTTCCGTTACCGAGATCAGCAACACATTCATAACACCTATGCCACCTACAATAACTGAGATGCCTACGATCAAACCCATAATTACCCTAAATAGCAGGAAGGCTTTAGTCGCCTGTTCAATCCGAGCATCATTCGTTTGAATACTAAAATTCTCTTTCACCTGGCCATAATTCTTTTCAAGCCAATGTGTTATTTCTTCCTTGAGTGCTGGAATATCTTCTGTCCGTTTTGCATCAAAGTACACCATAGGCGGATGGGATTGCAGTTCGGCCACTGAAAGGAGTGTAATTGGAAAATAAATCTGGGGGGCCTTCACTTTGGGTTCAGGAACGATCCCAATGATTTTCAATTCCTTTCCCAGAAATTTTATGATTTGACCAACTGAAACAGTGACACTATCCAACAAGGCGGCATTAACAAATGCCTGATTAACCACTACCAGGTTTCTTTTTTGGTCGACATCATCAGTTTGGTAAACAACACCCGTAAATTTGGCTGTATCAGATCGAATAGGTGATGCACTTGTCCACGCATAAGCCGCAATCCGTTTATCATCGCTTAATACAACCTCACCCGAAAGGGATGTTCTGTAAATCCCATCCGCAGGCTTGGTGAGGGTGCTCTTAAGCTGCTTAAAATGTTCATAGTCGATCACGTAAAATGTATCTCTTTTTATACGCACCTCATTTACATTCTTATGTGAATTGGACTGTACCATGATCGCGTTGAGAGAAGTTGTGCTGGAGATTTGCTCCCGCGCTAATCCTTCCATACCATCAATGAGCGAAAGAATAGACACCAGGGCTGCCACCCCGATAACAATACCTAGCACGGACAGAAATGTATGAAACAGGTTTGACCGGATGTTGGCAAATGCCAGCCCAAATGAATTCGTGATCTTTTGTAACATGCGAACGTTGGAGTACCGAAGCTAAGACTTTGGTAAAACTAAAATGTTACAAACGATATAAAAATAGAGTTTGCTATTTCCTATTTAAGTAAGAGGAGTACATCCAGACCAATTTCTCCTGAGCCCTGATATAATCGCTCATCAGTGCGTTGGTACCTTCGTCTGCGGCCTCAGCCGAAAGGCTTAATAACTCGCGTTGAATACCAATAATAATTTTAAACGACTCGAGAATATCACCCACTGCCTTCAACCCATCAGATACTTGTTTACTTTCCTTCACCTTCGAGATTTTGTGATAGTCCGAATAGTTGTGGCTTGGAGTATGACCCAACGTTAGGATACGCTCGGCTACTTCATCGATTTTAAGAAGCAGATCATTATACAATTCCTCAAATTTCAGATGTAACTCAAAAAATTTCTCACCCTTTATATTCCAGTGATAGCCGCGGGTATTTTGATAAAAAACAGAATAGTTGGCCAGCAGTTCATTGAGGGTTTGGGCCAATGTCTCAGATTTGGCCCTATCGAGTCCTATTGCATTCAGATTTTTCATAATCGTAGTTATTTAAAGAACAGATGCTAATCTACCCATCCATAATGAATCATACTATGATTAAAATCATTTATGGAGCTTACCATTACTTCAAATAATTGAAGGCAGCCTGGTTCTGGGTAATAACATGCAGTTTGAGGACTTGCAATTCGTTTGTAAAGGCAGCAGTATTGGTCAGGTGAGTATATTTTACTTCCTCTTTAGCTTCAGGACCTATCACGTAAGGAGAGATCATTTCATGGTACTGTGTAAAAAGAGCATCCATTTTTTCGGAAGTAAAAACAGTGTCAACAAACTCTTGCATATAAACCTTATACTTTGCGTTATACACTGGATCATCCATCAGGTATCGGATGAGAGGCCAACCGCTAGTTACTGTTGATAAAGAAATCGGAGGGGTTGTGTTGCCTCGATTCATCATAGCTTCGTTGTTATCCCAAGGAATCCAGGTGAGGCCCTTTCCGGGATTATTATATAAGTAATAATTATGAGCGATACGCCCATAGGTATCCCAATTCAGCATAGTTGTATTGATGGCCAGCCATTTGATGAATTGATCGGCATCGAAAACCTGTTCAAGGTTAGTCCGCCATTGCGCAGGATCGGTCAATCGTAGGCCACTGTTCAAACCGGTGATTGTTGCCTGCACATCACTGTAATCATTCTCCGTTTCCTTGTTCTTTTTTTCAAATTGAGCAAGAATAAAATTCTGAAAAGTGGATTCTGGCTTATAAATATTTCCTGACTTGCTTTTAAACTGGTCTTTTATCATCGTGTCATCAACCACCTCCACCATGGTGTACACTCCGCAGTATTTCAATCCATCGCCAAAATCGAGATACACTTTGTAAAAGGCAGTTTGTGAACACAGGATACCTGCCATTCTGAAAATATCTGAACCTGCTTTTTCACGAATGAGAGAATTGTCGTTAGCGCCTGGTGACATTGAGAGTTCTTTAAAACCATAAAACCGTTGATTTTGAATTTGAGGATAATCATCTTCATATCTATCTATGTTTAATCTAAAGGGAAGTTTATAAATGCCATTGCGCCAACTATTGCGCAGCGTAGAATTACCTTTCAATCGAAAGCCTACTTTATACCACTCTTTTCCATTAAATTTCATCGACACCGGCACATAATCAGGTTCGGCTGCAGGAAATACACCGGGTGTTTGCTGCCCACCGGCACCAAAGCCAAAACCGAAGAGCGAAGTCAGGTTACTTTGAATGCTGGACCAGTTTTCCTTAGTCATGACTAGCTCAAGCGTATTTATCTGTTGCATAGGAAAAACAACTTCATAATTGGGATCCGCACCATTTCCGTGCGTTGCTTCGGTCCAGTCCGGTGCGCTGAAATTGGCATCCTCAAATTCACCAGTCATTTCCTCCTGACATGAAATGGTCATCAGCGAGGCTAGCACCAGCACAAGCAATCCCTTAGAAATTTCGTAGCTATTAATTCTCCTCATTATTCGTAGGACTCTAAAATAACGTTCCGAACCTGATAAATTTACAACTGTTGTATCTTATTTGTGGGCAGAAAGGTATGGTTCGCCTCAATTTCGGTAAATTCAAAAATCGTTCCCTTAATTTTAAATGTTGGATGAGTGTAGTTTAACATGCGAAGCTTACTTCTGATTATACTTTCTCTATTTCTACTAAAAGCTGCCAAGGCAACTCATTTGCGCGCGGCTGATATTAAAGTCGAGCCAGTTTGCGGAAGTGAACGGACTTTCCAAATAACGATTGTCGCGTATTTAAACACACAATCAAATACCCGTTTTGGAACGAATAGTGATGTATTCTTCGGAGATGGGGAGTCGGTAAGAATTCCCATCACTACAGCTACGTTGCGACCCGATCTGGGAACAAACATTGCCATTGCCACTTTTACAGTTACCCACACCTATCCAACGCATAGCAACTACACTATCACCTATATGGAGCGTGACAGGAGCAGCGGCATTCTTAATATTGCCAATTCCGATGATGTACCCTATGTGACCTTTGTCAATTTTACAATCGACCCTGTAAATGGATGCAACCATGTGCCTGTTTTATCAGTACCCCCGCTTGACCGGGCGTGCTTTAAATCAGCATTTTTTCATACTCCTGGAGCCTACGATATTGATGGCGATAGTTTATCATATGAACTGTCTGTACCGGCCAACAGTCCTTCCACATTTGCCAACTATACCCCCCCCAATAACACTAAATTCTATTCCAACTTCAATCAAGGGAATGAAAACAGTAATGGGCCGCCCGTGTTTACAATCAACCAGGTTTCTGGACTTCTTACCTGGGATGCTCCCGGCACCATCGGAGAATACAACATCGCATTTAAAATCATTGAGTGGAGAAAAGATTCTACGACCAACCAATACAGAAAACTCAGCACCACCACCCGCGACATGCAGATTGTGGTAGAAGAATGTCTGAACATCCGACCTGTATTAATGGCGCCTATGGATATCTGCGTAGAAGCAGGCACGATGATCGATGAATTAATTCAAGGAAAGGATGGAGATAATCATCCGGTTAAAATTGAAGTGTTTTCTGAAGTTATTGACTTTTCTTCGGAAAAAATTCCGGCCTCTTACTCACCTCGTCCATTTGAGTTTACTCCTTCCGATCCTCCTGCCGAACTTCGATTTCAATGGCAAACCGATTGCTTGCATGTTCGGCAACAACCCTACCAGGTTGTGTTTAAAATTACAGATAACCCGCCACAGGGTCCCAAGCTGGTGAACTTTAAAATCTGGAATATTAAAGTAGTAGCTCCGGCACCACAGTGGGTGAATACAGAATTGAATTTAGCAAAACGCTACGGTGAACTGGAGTGGAGCGCCTATTCATGTAACAATGCTGATAAAATACAGATCTGGCGAAAAGTAGATTCCTATCCTTACGCAGCCGGTTTGTGCAATCCGGGGTTGCCAAAGTATTTGGGCTATAACTTAATTGCTGAAGTTAATCCCTCACAAACTACGTACACCGACACCAACGTGGGTCGGGGGTTGGTGGTGGGTGCCACCTATTGCTACCGTATCATGGCTTATTTTAATGCACCCGCTAGTACGCCCAGTATGGTATCCTTAGAAAAGTGTATCGGCCCTATTGAAGCAGATGCTCCTGTAATTACCCACGTGAGTGTTGAGAAAACCGATTCTGTAACCGGAATGGTCAGGGTTAGCTGGCGAAGTCCGTTTGCGATCAATGCTGTTCAATTTCCAAGGCCCTATGAGTACGAAGTATATCGCGCTTCAGGTTTTGCCGGGGACACAAGTCTTATAAAAGCAGGCCGGGTCACAGATACTACGTTTGTGGACTCCAGTCTCAACTCTTTTGAGAAAGTCTTTAACTACCGGATTGTACTTTACTCAAGGCCACAAAATACGGATGCAATGATTCCGGTTGATACATCTGCCATAGCATCATCCGAACGACTGAGTTTTATAGCGGGACTGAAAAAAATTGAACTTGCCTGGCGCGATAGTGTGCCGTGGTCGAATGTTGTGCAAAGTAACCCTTACCATCTTATTTACCGTTCCATAGAAAGTAACAATCCAAAAGATATGATCCTAATTGATAGCGTGAACGTAACCGAAAATGGATTCACCTATCTCGATGTTGGTCAATATAAAAATCAAAGTCTTCAGGACGACAAACGATATTCGTACCGGATTGTAACACGCGGCACCTATGGGAACCCAAAGATTGCTTTACAAGAGAATTTCTCACAAGTAATCACCAGCTATCCTGAAAACAATTTACTCCCCTGCACGCAAACGCTCAACGCATCTATTGTTAATTGTGAAGAATATCTCAACGCTAACAATTGCACTCAAACAGAATTCACAAATACACTTCAATGGAAACTAAGCGATTTACCAGGCTGCCGAAGAGATATTAAGGCCTACAACGTATATGCCGCCTCAGACCCCGACAGCGATTTCATACTATTAGCCAGAGCCGTAAAAGATACTTTTTATATTGATGCCGGGCTTCCCTCCTTCGCCCGGTGTTATAAAGTCTCTGCGATTGATGCCCTTGGACAAGAAGGACCGCTTAGTGATTCGGTTTGCAATGACAACTGTCCCTATTACCTGCTCCCCAATGTATTCACTCCTAATGATGATGGGTTCAATGATTCTTTCAGTGCCAACTTTGACATAGATACAAACAGTGAAGCCGGCAACTCAACGGTAACTATTCGTTGTCCAAGGTTCGTAAAAAGTGTTGAGTTTTATGTATACAATCGGTGGGGTAATCCTGTCTATACATATTCCTCACAAGAAGGAAATAGCACCAGTATTGAGTGGGATGGAAAAGGATCCAACGGCCAGGAATTAATCGGGGGTGTTTACTTTTATCGAGCCGAGGTTACTTTTGAAAGACTATATCCTCAAGACCGGCAAAAAGAAATCAATGGGTGGGTACATTTGGTGAGATAGAAGAATTAGGTATTAGGTATTAGGTATTAGGTATTAGGTATTAGGTATTAGGTATTAGGTGTTAGGTGTTAGGTGTTTTATCTAATGAACTTTCGTATTACCGTTGCCCAAATGGTGTACCCCAATTGATTCATATGAAGATTATCTTCAATAAATAGATCCTTGCGCACTTCTCCGGTACTATCCAACATGGGTGTCCACACATCGGCATAGAACACGTTTTTCTTCGTACCCGTCCAATCCTTTAGCTCGCGATTAAATTCCTCGTACTTTTCTTTCAAATGCCACCGGGCGATACTTGGTTTCGCTGAAATAAAAATGATTTTTACTTTGGCAGGAAGATGTGTTCGTAGCAGGCTAAGCAATTTGTCTGCGTTGGAAAGTATCTCCTCAGGGCTTTTGCCCGAATTGATATCATTATCTCCTTCATAGATAAAAACCTCCTTTGGATTGTAATTCAAAATCAATGACTCTGTATAATAAAGCAGATCCGACATCTCAGAACCACCAAAGCCGCGATTGAGAACATTGTGGTTAGGAAAATCCTTCCTTAAACCAGACCAAAACCGAATGCTCGAACTACCGGTAAAAAGAATCACCTTTCTTTTATTGATGGAGCTATCGGCTGCAACCAGATTATTTACCTCCTTTTCAAATCTAAGCGGGTCCTGAGCTAGCAGGGCCACCACCTGGAATTGAAGGAATAATACTAGAAGTGCTTTATACATAGGATATTATTTTTTCCATACTTCGTCAATCTGTTTTTGAAGATAAAGCCGGGCCGGACCAGCTTGTGTAGCAAGGTTATTCCAGCGGCACTCAAGCATTATCTTACCGTGGTATTTAATTTTTTTCAAAACGCTTAGATACTCTCTAAAGTCATCACCCTGCACACCGGGTGGGGTCCGGTTTTCCCGTTCAGCCAGATCACAATGAACTAAATACCCTTTTGTCTTTTTAATCACGGCAAATGGTTCATTTTCCTTAAGCATGTGATAGATATCAGCACATAATTTAAAATTGGGATGATCTACTTGCTTCACTACATCCAGGGCCTCTTCCAGGGAGGTAATAAAATTCGTTTCTGTTCGATTAAGATTCTCCAGGGCAAGAGTAATCTGATATCGTTGCGCCACACCTGCAACTTTTCGTGCGATCGTAATAAATTGGTTCCTGGCTTCAACCGGATCGAACCCTTCAGGTAAACGCCTGGAGCCTCCACTTCCCCACACCACCAAACTCACGTTTGCCAATTGACAACGTTTAAAAACTCCTTCTGCATAAGCGATGATTGTTGCTTCATCCACCTTAGGTCCAACTACTTTCAATTCGCCCGGGATGAAAATGTTCATCGCATAAAGTGATACTTTTAACAGCTTTATCCGCTTTAGGATATCATCAAATTGTTGATCGGTTACTGTTCTCGGAGAAAATATTTTACCAACCGATTCCACCAGGTGTAGATATCCATTGGCATAAAGTAGGCTATCATTTGACAGGTTCTCCACAATTCCGATTTCCGGAGACTTTTCCTGGGCTAACGCAGCCTGAATGCACACATTGACTAAGACAACATAGAGCCAGTATTTCATGATCAAATATAGAAGGATAAATGTTACTGCAGATTTTTCATCATACAGATACTTTCCTCCACATCTACATAAGGCGGAAAGTTTGGAATATGAGCATAGCCTGATCTTTTATAAGCCGCTATGGCTTCAGGTTGCTTAATACCTGTTTCAAGTTTTGAGATCTTAAAATCTTCTTCCTTAGCCCATTGCTCCAGCTGCGAGAGAATAATCTTTCCAATGCCCCGATTTCGATAGGCGGGCACAACATACATGCGCTTGATTTCAATAGTATGCGCTTCCTTCATTTTGCGAAAGCATCCACAGCCAATCGGAATGATTGCATCGTAGGCCACGGTCACGCGTGCATTACCATCCACGTGATTGAATGGAACAAAGTTTTGCTGGGTATCCGGATAGCGAATCCAAAATTCCTTATCCAATTCAACAATCAGTTTTTGAAAATCAGGATCAGATGCCGTTGTTCTCTTATAGGTGATCATAAAATCAGCAGCTAAAACTAAATCCAGCTAAGATTATGGACTGTACGCTCGTGTTCAATGTTTCCGGTATGGGAAGTCTCTTTTGGCTCAAAAAGTAAAACCCAAACTTCTTCCCCATTGGTTCGCGGATTGTGCTCCACTCCTTTTGGTACGATAATCATCTCCCCTTCATTTATTACCTCGGTGCGATCCCGAAAATCAATATATAAAGTTCCTTTAAAAATCATAAACAGTTCATCTTCATTCTCGTGACTGTGCCAAACAAATTCATCTTTTACTTTGGCCAACTTTACATACTGTCCATTAAGTTCACCAATTACTTTCGGAGTCCAGGTCTCAGAAAACAAATTGAATTTCTCTTTGATGTTTACAGGCTTCATAATGTTATTATTAATCCAAATTTAAGAAATCATATAACCATTCCGATCGCGGCTACCAATGTCATAACAATAATAAACCAGCGGTACATGGTTTCTGTAAGGGCTTTTACAATAATAATTCCCAGCCAGGCACCCAGTATAATAAGGGGTAACATTACGAGATCAAACCAAACGGTATTCCAGCTTATCGTATGCCAGGCAAATACGTGAAAGGGGACCTTAAACCAATTCACCACGAGAAAAAACCAGGCTGTGGTGCCAATGAAGGCATTTTTGGGTAACCGCACTGAAAGTAAATAAACACTCATCACTGAACCTGCAAGATTGCCGACCATAGAAGTAAACCCACCAGCAACCCCAGTCACTATGGCGAAAGACTTTTGCTTTGGGATGTTATCCGGAGAGCCAAGCTTTTCAAGCCAAAGCATGATGATCACACTTATAACAATGGTAGCAGCCATTGCAATTTTAAAAATGTGATCATTGATGTAGCTCCCGGTGATAGTTCCTGCAACAACTCCAAGGGCAGCCCATGGAAATAATATTTTCAAATGATGCCACGATGCATGACGATGATAGTACCAAACCCCCAGTACATCGGCCAGCACCAGCATCGGCAGCATAATGCCACTGGAAAGTTGCCCTCCAAACACCTGGGCCAATAATGGAACCGACAACATGCCAGCACCATGCACGCCCGTTTTGGCCATGCCCGTGAGTAAGGCAACACAAAGAATAATTATGATTTCGGTGTATGTGAGGGTAAAGGAGAAAAGTGTCACACAAATCAGGTTACTAGTTACTGGCTGCTAGTTACTGGTTTGTGATGACATTTCAATCACACAACTTCTCTGCGAACAACCAGAAGCCAGTGACCAGTGACTACTTTTCCAATCGTTTCAATCCAGCATCAATTTCTGCTTTTGACAACCATTTACCCCGCACCATCACACCTTCCACTTTTTTAGTATTAGTAATGTCGGTCAATGGATTACCATTAATGAGAACCAGGTCAGCGATGGCACCTGGTCTTATTGTCCCCGCATCCGGAAGGTTTAAATACTTTGCTACGTTTACCGTGCCCGTGCGAAGGGCTTGATAGGGAGTGAGACCAGCATCGACCAGATATTTCAATTCATTATGTGTTGAAAACCCAGGCACATTAAATACCTGCGGGGCATCACAGCCCAGAAGAAGTCCGACTCCATTTTTCTGACACTCGTAAATGAGTTTTCTCCTTAGTTTAATAAAGTTATCAATTTTGGTTGCCTCATATTGCGGATTGGCCATCAGGGTTTTCTTGCTTTCTATCCATTGATTGACGGTTTGCTTATTCATGTATTTGCTATCGGGATCCTTCAGAAACTCATCACCTGTAAAGGTGGAGGCAAACC
>JBEBJH010000369.1:0-2904 GCA_040079965.1 Cyclobacteriaceae bacterium | reverse complement strand
CCAACAAGTGAAGTAAGTCGGTGGCAAAAGACACTTAATAGTGAAGTCTCCATTTCACCTGAACTTTTTGAGGTGTTAACCCTTTTTGATAAATGGAAAGTGAAAACCGGAGGGGCATTGAACGCTTCTGCAGAGATCGCATCCGCCTTGTGGAAAAAAGCTTCGGTCAATCAAGTACTTCCAACTGCCGATGAACTTGCCCGCGCGACTTCGGCTATGAATCGCCCGCACTGGGAGTTAAATACTGTACAGCGCACAGCAACCCACCTGTCTACAGACCCACTCGTTCTCAATTCATTTGTGAAGAGTTATATCATTAGCAAAGTCTCAGAAAAAATCATGAGTCTACCCGGTGTTACAGGATCTGTAATCAACATCGGTGGCGACATCATGGTAACCGGAATTCAGCAAGAACGAATTCGCGTGTCTGATCCTGCTGCCGATGCAGAAAATGATAAACCGCTTGCCTTAATGAAAATTAACAACAAGGCTATCGCCACAAGCGGTAATTACAGACGAGGTTTTAAAATTGGAGCTCAGTGGTATTCTCACATTCTGGATGTACGGACTGCCATTCCAACAACAGACATTATTTGTGCTACAGTAATTGCTGAACGCGCCACGGATGCAGGAGCTTTGGCAACGGCATTCAATATACTTTCACCGGAAGAAAGTGCCGCACTAGCCAAACAATTTTCTGGTGTCGAGTATCAGATCATTACAAAATCAGGTCAGCATATTGTTAGCTCTGGCTGGAAAGCACTTGAAGAAACTCCTATGGAGGTAACAAAGACATTGGGCAGTCGTGCAAATGGTGAATATGAATTGACAATTGAGTTGGAGCTAGCCCGTTTTGAAGGCCGGTTTCGCAGGCCGTTTGTTGCAGTTTGGGTTGAGGACAAAAAGAAAGAATCCATTCGTAATCTGGCAGTATGGTATAACAAGTCGCGGTGGCTCCCGGATCTCAAACGCTGGTATTCCAAAAATCAACCTGGCAAAATGGACCCTGGGGTAATGGAATCAATCAGCAGTGCAACACGGTCGGCTGGTAAATACGCACTTACGTGGGATGGACTTGACGAACAGGGAAAGCTGGTACCTTCAGGAAAGTACACGATTTATATTGAGGCAGCCCGCGAGCATGGAACCTATCAGTTACTCAAACAGGAAGTGGAGTGGAATGGTAAACCAAAGCACCTTGACGTTACAGGAGGTATTGAAATCACTTCGGCCTCACTCGACTATCATAAAGTTAAGAACTAGATAATTTCTACTGGCATGATAAAAAGGGAGATTGCCGCATGGACTCGCTGGCTGCACATTTATTTGTCGATGTTTAGTTTTGCAGCCCTGCTGTTTTTTGCCGTTACCGGAATCACGCTTAATCATACCAGTTGGATTGAAGGCCAGCAGCGAGTGGAGCAGGTGGATGGCCAACTTACGCTGGCCTGGGTAGCACGCTCAGCTACGATAGACAAACTACAGATTGTTGAATACTTAAGAAACACACACGGTATAAAAGCGAGAGTAAATGATTTCCTTATCGATGATGCCGAATGTTCTGTATCGTTTAAAGGTCCGGGCTATGCAGCTGATGCGTTTGTTGACCGGACCACCGGACGCTATGAATTGACAGTAACCAAATCGGGAGCGGTAGCCATTATGAATGACTTGCACAAAGGCCGCGATACAGGAACAGCCTGGGCCTGGTTAATCGACATCAGCGCAGCTCTAATGATTCTGGTTTCACTATCCGGTTTTCTAATGATCTTCTTCCTTAAAAATAAACGCTTGAATGGCCTTTTGCTTACCACAGCTGGCGCTGTCGTTATTGTAGTGATCTATTATCTCTTTGCCCGATGAAGAGCCAGGATAGTTTGTGAAAGAAAAAGTAAATTGCTTAGGTTCAAATCATCCTTGCAGAACCCTGATCATTGTATTTTGAAAAAAGTAGAGCGACCCCTCGTTAACAAGAAGTATCGATTGGAAAAATTTCCCGGCAAGGGCGGCTGGACCTTTGCCCGTATACCAGAGATTTTGCAGGATAAGAAAGCCCATTTCGGGTGGGTGAAAGTAAGGGGTACCATCGATGGGTATGAAATTCGAAAGTACCACCTCATGCCCATGGGAAATGGCAGCCTATTTCTTCCTGTTAAGGCTGAGATCAGAAAAAAAATTAAAAAGGATGCCGGGGATCAGGTTCACGTGATCTTATATCCAGACAATGAACCCCTGGAAGTACCCGAAGAAATGCTGCTGTGTTTACAGGATGAACTAGAAGCGCATAAGTTCTTCCAATCTCTTTCAGAAAGCGAGCAGAAGTATTACATCCAATGGATTTATTCAGCTAAAAAAGATGAAACGAAAGTTGACCGGTTGGCGAAAACAATCACCCGACTGATGCAAGGATTAAAGCTTTACGATACGGGTGAAGATTAATTCTTCATTCAGAACAATTAGGATTAGGGCTGAGGTTGCAGAATAAACCTCCTTTTCTTAACTTATAAGTTCATCTTCACAAAACTCATCTGCCATGCAATTGAATGTAAACGGAAAAGAGTATTCGGTGGAAGTGAACGGCAACACCAGCCTGCTGGCCACCCTTCGTGAACACCTCGACTTAACGGGAAGTAAGTATGGATGCGGAGAAGGAGTATGTGGCGCATGCACTGTTTTGATTAATGGAGTGCCGGTTCGCTCATGCATAACTCCGGTAGGAGGCGCACAGAACAAAGAGATTGTTACCATTGAAGGGTTGGAACAAAACGGAAAACTTCATCCGGTTCAAGAGGCATTTTTAGAAGTCGATCCTTTTCAATGCGCGTACTGTGCATCGGGCATGGTCATGTCGACTGTGGCGCTGCTGAACAGAAACCCCTCTCCATCAAAGCAGGAGATTATGGA
>JBEBJH010000125.1:0-13754 GCA_040079965.1 Cyclobacteriaceae bacterium | reverse complement strand
TTGCGAGAATAAGGTTTTAGCGAATCCGATCAGAATCGCGCACCATTTTCTCGTCTTTGCGGATAAACCGAATCGCGAGCCAGTTGCAGGTTACTCCGATAAAAGGAATCCAGATGCTTAACCCAAATTTACCGTAACCATATTGTTGAGTAACCTGGTTGTAAAAGTATACCGCAGAACCCAACACTCCAGCCAGGATAAGTGAGTTAAGCGTGCCAAGTTTTACCTGGGTCATCCGGTTATCAAACCGCCTGATTTCCATGATGGCAATAGTGGCTGCGGCTGCCATTAAAATAGCCGTAATAGCGAACGGAAAATATTGTGTAGTCTTAACATCATTTTCAATGGTTGAGAAATGGAGGGGGTAAAGTTGCATTTCCTTGCCTGCCACTTCGAGCTTCCAGATGGGTAAAAAGAAGCTTGCGATCATACTTGCTACTACCAGAACCAGAAACAACGTTTGTATTCTTTGCCACATAAAAGGGTTGAGTTAACTTGCCCCAAAACTACTAAATGTACAGCGAAGACTTCGTGCAAATTTTATGACAAAATCCGCATATATCGTAGATATCCTCCGCACACCGGTGGGCAAATTCGGAGGTACTCTTTCTTCAGTAAGGCCTGATGATCTGGCTGCAGAGGTTATAAAAAAATTATTGGAACGAAATCCGGGGTTGGATCCTTCAGTTATTGAAGATGTAGTGTTTGGAGCAGCTAACCAGGCCGGAGAGGATAATAGAAATGTAGCGCGGATGGCTTCGTTGCTTGCCGGATTACCAACAGAAGTAGGGGGTGTTACAGTAAACCGTCTTTGTGCTTCTGGCTTGCAGGCGATCATGGACGCTTCGCGCGGAATTATAAATGGTGATGGCGATTGCTACATAGCGGGTGGTGTTGAAAACATGAGTCGGGCACCGTTTGTAATGGCTAAGGCCGATGAAGCGTTTTCGCGCAAAGCGGAAATTTATGACACCACCATTGGCTGGCGGTTTATCAATTCAAAACTTTCGAAATTGTATCATCCTTATTCCATGGGAGAAACAGCCGAGAATGTTGCCGAGAAATGGAAGATCAGTCGCGAAGAACAGGACCGTTTCGGATTGGCCTCACAGCAAAAATATTTTGCGGCACACAAGGCCGATAAGTTTAAAGAAGAATTGATTTCTGTGAAGGTGCAGGCAGGGAAGGAAACAAATGAATTCAACCAGGACGAGTATCCCCGGGTAACATCATTGGAAAAACTTGCTCAATTAAAACCTGCTTTTAAAGTAGATGGAACTGTAACTGCCGGAAATTCTTCGGGCATTAATGATGGCGCTGCGGCCGGTTTACTTGTCAGTGAAGAACTGCTGAACAAACTGGATGTAAAGCCACTGGCACGGGTGGTATCCATGGCTGTAGCCGGAGTTGACCCTGCTTATATGGGAGTGGGTCCGGTACCAGCAGTACAAAAAGCCTTAAAACGTGCCGGGCTTAAAATCTCAGATATAGGATTAGTAGAACTCAACGAAGCCTTTGCAGCGCAAAGTATTGCCTGCGTCCGTGATTTGAATTTGGACCCAACTATAGTAAATGTGAATGGCGGAGCAATTGCTATTGGTCATCCGCTGGGTTGTAGTGGGGTTCGCATCAGTGCGACTCTCATTCATGAAATGCAAAAACGAAACGTGAAGTATGGACTTGCTACCATGTGTATTGGAGTAGGGCAGGGAGCAGCTATAGTCTACGAATTAATTTGAGGTCTTAGGTTATGAAATTTAGAACTTCATTTTGGATAAGTAGGCAGTTGGCAGGCTTTAAGGTTAATAATCATTCTTGTCGTAAATAAAAAGGTTGTCAACTTTTACTGCTTACTAAATACTGCCAACGGCCAACTGTTTTAATATGCGGTTCTTCTTCGAAATAACCTACAACGGCACTCCCTATCACGGTTGGCAAAATCAACCGAATGCTGTTAGCGTGCAGCAGGTAGTGGAGGATTGCTTGACGAAAGTATTCCGTAAGAACATAACCATCGTGGGTAGTGGCCGCACCGATACCGGAGTCCATTGCGTAAAGCAATATTTTCATGCCGATGTTGATCAAGTATTGGATGAAACTATCTGGTTACCAAAACTGAATTCAATTCTCCCAAGATTTATTGCCATCCGATCCATTCGGCCAGTAAAGCCTGAAGCCAGTGCCCGGTATGATGCGCTGGATCGCACCTACGAGTATCACATTACCCGTGTGAAAGACCCCATATTAGTAGGTCGTGCATATTATTTCTTTCGCGACCTCGATATGCCAACCATGGAGCGGGCAACTGCGTTATTGATTGGCGAGCACGACTTCGAATGTTTCAGTAAAGTCCATACGGATGTAAATCACTTTATTTGCAACATTAAACAGGCTCGGTGGAATCAAAAAGGTGATAGGCTGGTTTTTACCATCACGGCCAACCGTTTTTTGCGGGGTATGGTGAGGTCGGTAGTCGGAACTTTATTAAATGTCGGATCAAAAAAAATTACGTTGAAGGAGTTTCAGGAGATTTTGAAAAGTAAGGATCGGAAGCGGGCGGGTATGAACGTGCCAGCAGATGCTTTGTACATGACCCAAGTTAAATACCCAAAATCAATTTTTATTTAAACCATTATTACCACTCCTTTGGAGAGGGGCTATGGGTTAGGTGTATGGAAAAAGAAAAAGTAAGCAGCGGAAATATTATTGACTGGAAGGTGCTCAAACGCATTCTGAAATTCATTACACCGTATCGGGGTCGCTTCTATTTTCTTATTCTGCTAACTGTACTCCTGGGCTTGTTAACTCCATTAAGGCCCTTATTGATTCAGTACACTCTGGATGCCCACGTGGCAGCCGGCAAATACTGGGACATGGTAAATGTAATGCTCTTGATTTTGGCATTACTTGTTCTTCAGTCCGTAGTACAATATGTGCATACTTATATTTCTGGTCGTATTGGTCAATATGTAATTCGGGATATCCGCATACAGCTCTATCAGCACATTATTAATCTCCGGTTGCGATTTTTTGATAAAACACCTATAGGCAGACTGGTAACCCGAACTATTAGCGATGTAGAAACTTTAGCCGATGTGTTTAGCGAAGGCCTGGCTGCAATGGCTGGCGATCTTCTGCAGATTGTTTTCATTCTGATTTTTATGTTTCTAACAGATTGGAGATTGGCCCTGGTTAGTTTGTCCACAATACCACTCATGCTACTTTCCACCTACGTGTTTAAGGAAAAAATAAAGGTTGCTTTCAACGATGTGCGCAATGCGGTCGCCAATTTGAATTCGTTTGTACAGGAACATCTTACCGGAATGAACATTGTACAGATGTTTGGAAGTGAAAAGCGCGAGTTTGAAAAATTTAATGAAATTAACAAAGAGCACCGCGATGCCAACCTGCGTTCTGTCTTGTATTATTCCGTTTACTTTCCAGTAGCAGAAATTATAGCTGCCATGGGGATTGGATTGTTGGTGTGGTATGGAGCCAAGGGAGTTATTAACCAGGAACAAACCGGCATCACAATTGGTACGCTGATGGCGTTTATCATGTATATCCAGATGTTCTTTCGTCCCATCCGCATGATTGCTGACCGCTACAACACGCTGCAGATGGGCATTGTAAGTTCTTCGCGAATCATAAACCTATTGGATGACGAAACAGATGTTGTGGCTAACGGATCGTATAAACCAAACGTAGTTAAAGGTGATGTTTCTTTTGATCATGTTTGGTTTGCATACAACGATACTAACTATGTTTTAAAAGATATAAATCTTGAAATCCAATGCGGAGAAACCGTTGCGCTGGTAGGGGCCACCGGAGCTGGTAAATCTTCCATCATTAATTTGCTCAACCGGTTTTACGAAATCAATCGTGGGTCTATCCGGGTAGATGGGATTGATATCAAAGAATATGATTTAGGAGTTTTGCGCAAAAATATTGGTGTTGTGTTACAGGATGTTTTTCTCTTCTCAGACTCAATTCGATACAACATTACGCTTGGTAATCCGGAAGTTACTGATGAGATGATCTTGCATGCAGCCGATTTGGTGGGGGCAAGAAAATTTATTGATCGCTTACCTGGCGGACTTGATTATAATGTAATGGAGCGAGGCTCAACGCTATCGGTAGGGCAGCGGCAGTTACTTTCTTTTATACGCGCCATGGTCTATGATCCTAAAATTTTGGTGTTGGATGAAGCCACATCATCTGTAGACAGCGAAACTGAGGAAATGATCCAGGAGGCGATTTCCAAAATGATGACCAGCAGGACTTCCATTGTAATTGCCCATAGGCTTTCGACCATTCAAAAAGCCAATAAAATTATCGTTCTCGATAAAGGGGAAATAAAGGAAACAGGCACTCACGAATCGCTATTAACCCAGGATGGCCTCTATGCCCAACTTCACAAAATGCAGTACAAAGAAGTAGTATGACGTTCAACCCCTGAAAACTACCGCTTACCACTAAGTGTCCGCAAAAGAGTTATATTTGCTCTAATGCGTCTCAAAAAAGCGGTTTTATTATTCCTGATTGCCTTTCTCGGAAGTGTGGGGTTTTGCTCTGCTCAAATGAAAAAGAGTATCAAGAGTGGCACCTTTGACCGTCCCCACGTTTCCCGCAGTAAAGCCCGAATCATATGTCCGATTTTTGAAACAAGTCAATACCCATATCAGGGAATTGGTTTCAAACTGGGCGATCCGTTTGCTTTATCTTATAAATTTTACCCCAATAAGAATTGGTCCTTTGCTGCGGATGGAGGTAAGGCAGCCAGCGGTCTTTATAACAAATATTACCGCAATGCCTTTAACACGTATTTGCCTGATAGTTTAGAAGGAGATGAGACGATGCAATACCTCACGCATAAAGTAACTCAGGATTGGTTTTTAGAGGCGAAGTTTTTGTACCAGTGGGATGCTGAAAAGATTTCTAAGGGTCTTCAACTTTATGCAGGTCTTGGCTGGCAATGGCGCAATACAAATATAACCTATGACTATCTCTATGAAGATGGCGCCTTTGAAAGTCAGTTTGGCAAGTTCTCTGAAAACCGATTTACCTATGGTCCTGTTGGGATCTTAGGTTTTGAATACTCCTATTTTTCGTTACCCCTCTCGGCATTCATCGAAATTGAATGGTTTACTGATGTGCTTCTTGATCCTGGGTATCAACGCTTTCAGGGAGGCGTTGGATTGCGTTATGTATTCTAGCGCCATTTTCTTTCTTCATCGTGTTTGAGGAATAACATTTGCACATACCCTTCGTTGTATTTGCAAATAGTATTAACCATGAAACGGATTGTTTTATTCATTTTTATTCTGGGTTCTTTTAATGCCTTTTCACAACAGCAAGGTATTGGTTTGCGGTTGGGCGATCCGATGGGAGCTACTTATAAAAAGTACTTAAACAAAACCAACGCGGTAGAATTTGGAATTGGATCTGCCCCAGCTCAATGGCATAACAGCTATTATATCAACTCCTTTGATGAATACGCTGAATACGATTTGTATCGGTATCAGAATCACACGGTACAAAGCACTATTTACTTACAGGCCCGCTATCTTTTTCAGTACCGCTTACCAGTTGAGAATCTCGTAGGAAAATTAGATTGGTATTGGGGCGTTGGGGGATTGTTAAAGGTGGCTAAGGTGAAGTACAGCTATCGCGAAAACGATTCACCCTTTAATACAGGTACTGATATTAAAAACGATCTTGACATTGGTCCGGAAGGTATCTTAGGACTGGAGTACACATTCCAGGATACACCTCTGACTGTTTTTGGAGAAGGCAGTTTGATGCTTGAATTTCTTGACCGGCCCATCACGGTAAGGGGCTTCGGTGGCATGGGAGTCAGATTTAACTTCTAAGAGCTCAGCGTTGATCATTCAACAACTTCATCTATCTGCATTTGCTTGTCATATAGTTCGCGGTACGTACCGCTGAGTGCAAGCAGGCTTTCATGAGTTCCTTCTTCGATGATCATGCCATCGTGCAACACAATGATTTTGTTAGCGAGTTTAGCAGAAGAAACGCGATGCGAAATAATGATGCTGGTTCTACCCTGCATAATTTTTTTCATGCTGTTGAGGATCGTGTTTTCCGTCTTTGTATCCACAGCTGACAGGGCATCATCCAAAATTAGAATTTTGGGTTCACGCACTACGGCACGCGCAATGGAAACACGTTGCTTTTGCCCTCCCGATAAGGTGACTCCACGTTCACCCACTCGGGTATTAAAACCCTGGGGAAAGGAAGCGATGTTTGTATACACGTCTGCATCTTTTGCCGCCTGAAAAACTTTGTCTTCATCAGGGCTCTTTAAGCCAAAGGCGATATTATTAAAAATTGTATCGCTGAAAAGAAAAACGTCCTGTGGCACAACACCCGTCTGGCTCCGTAAGCTTAATAAGTCATAATGTTTAATAGGAATATTATCAATACGCACCTCACCCGCGGTAGCATCATATAACCTGCTAATTAAACTTGATACCGTGCTCTTTCCTGAACCAGTCGTGCCAATAATGGCAAGTGATTCTCCTGGTTGTATATCGAACGACACATTTTTCAATGCCTGGATTCCTGTGTCTGGATATGTGAACGAAACATTGTCGAATTCTACTTTTCCTTTTAATTCTTGAATGAGATTCTTCTCGGAGATAATATCTGTTTTACTCTTTAAAAACTCGTTAATCCGTTTTTGCGAGGCTTCTGCCCGCTTCACCAGGCTGCTTGTCCAACCTAACGAAGTAACCGGCCAGGTTAGTAAGTTGACATAAATGATAAACTCAGCGATGTTTCCAAATGTGAGAGAGCCATTGATAACTTCCACGCTGCCTGCATAGACCGTAAGGATTGTACTTAAGCCAATCAAGCCCATGATTAATGGGAAGAAAAGTGATTGCACGCGGGTGAGCTTTAGGGATTGATGTTTGTACTCGTCACTTTCGTGAGTGAAATTTTGTACGGATTCATTCTCCCGGGTGAAAGATTTAAGTACCCGTATTCCGGAAAATGCCTCTTGAACGAACGTGCTTAATCGCGATTGACTCTTTTGAATTTGCTCGGAACGATATTCAATAATATTATTGACATAGTAGATGCTAATGGAAAGTAACGGTAATGGGATTAATGCATACCAGGTTAGTTTGGCGCTGATGGCAAACATGACCGGGATAAGCATAAAGAAAAGCGTAATCAGTTGCATGCCATACATGATGGATGGCCCCAGATACATGCGCACACGACCTACGTCTTCGCTAATGCGATTCATTAAATCACCGGTATTGTTTCTTCGATAAAAACTGAGCGGTAAAGTTTGGTAGTGTTCAAAGATTTCGTTTTTCAGATCATACTCAACGAGGCGACTCATAACGATAAGCGTCTGCCGTACGAAGTAAAGAAACACTCCCCGCAACAGAGCCATCACTAAAATCAAGATCGCATAAAGGAGAATGCCGCGTGCGAAAATGGCAAAGAAGCTTTCTTGCGCAGTACTATTATTAAAAGAACGATACACCCGGATATTGTCAACCACCAGATCGATGGAGTGGCGAACCATTTGTGCAGGAATAATCTGAAAGACGTTCGAGATAATGACAAACACCAACCCTAGAATCAAGTGCCATTTGTACTTGAGCAGATATTTATTGAGGTACTTAAGTTCCTTCATGGAGGATAAATAGTTTCGCCAGACCCACTCTTTAAGAAATATAATTACGACTGGCTTTCATAAAACGATAGAATGTTAGTTTAGTTTTCACAGAAAGGTGACGAATCGGACAAAAGTAGTTAATCCGGGTAAAACAAACATGACCATAGCGTATTGAAAGAAGTTTTGAATTTCGGATAGAAAGTTCTCTCTTAGTCATTTCACCCTTTCATCTTTTAAAGGGCTTGTGTACTTTTACAACTCCAAAAAACGTTCTTCCTACATGCTTAACAGACGCACACTCCGCATCAAAATCATGCAAAGCCTCTTTGCTTTTGATCAATGCCGCGAGGCCAATCATACACTGGCACTCGATTTAATCGAAGAGCGTTTTCAGCCTGATCTTAACTCCATGGAAGTTCAGGACAAGGAATTACTTCGCAGTCAGAGGAAGGCAGCTCTTTCGCTTTTTGAAAAAAGATTTAAGGGAAAGGAATCTCCGGAAGATCTTGATCCTAAAATTGAAAAGGCTACCACAGATGCTATTGAGTTGTATGCGAAGCAGGTGAAGAAAGATCAATCCTTTTTATCAAAAAACATTATTCTGGAAATTGAGAAGCTTGCAGGTCTTTATCATAGCATCCTGAGTTTACTCATTGAGTTTGGGGATCTGGCAGCATCCGAGAAGAAAGTGAACCACTCCAACTTTGTTAATCATCCATGGATTAAAGCAATTGTGGCCAATCCGGAGTTAACCGCGCAAGTATTGAAATCAGATCTTGGATGGCAAAAACATAAAGACACCGTTAGAGGTTGGTTTCGCGACATTATAAAAGAAGATTCCCTTTATCAGGAATTCATTGCTGAAAAGAAGCCAACGGAGGAAAGTCAAAAAGCATTAATCAAACACATTGTTAGAAAGCTCATTTTAGGGGCAGGCCCGATAAATGATTTTTTTGAAGATCAGGACATCCGATGGTCGGAAGATCGGGATATTGTGAAAAGTCTGACTGACAAAACCCTGAAGTCCTTTGCCGATAATAAAATCACTTTGCAAAAACTATCGTTAGACTGGGAGGATGATAAAGAGTTTGTTAACAAACTTTTCCAGAATACAATTGGGCTGGAGAGTCAGTACAAACAGCTCATTGCCCAAAATACTAAAAACTGGGAGGTAGACCGCTTACCACTTACCGACCGGATTATTTTAGAAATGGCCCTTACGGAAATGATTCACTTTCCAAACATTCCCGTCAAAGTGACAATCAACGAATACATAGAGCTTTCCAAAGAATACAGCACCCCAAAAAGCCGCCAGTTCGTAAATGGAATTCTAGATGTGATTGCAAAAGTCATGAAAGAATCGGGCGCGATCAAAAAGAGTGGCCGTGGACTGATTGATAACAAGTAACGTCCTTTTGAATTATTCTTAAGGCAGGTCATTCAAAGACTTCAAGTCCTTGAAAAAAAGGCCTGAAAATCGTACCTTTAGCCTCCCTAAATAAAAAGACTATGGGTAAAAAAGGTAGTAATGCGTTAATGGCTTTTCTGGCTGGAGCAGCAGCAGGCGCTATTTTAGGTGTTTTATATGCACCTGACAAAGGTACCAACACTCGGGAAAAGCTGTCCTTTCAGTTAGACAAGTACAAAAAATTGCTTGAAGATTATATGGCTGATTTGATATCAGGCAAAGAAACTCCATTAACAACTGAGGCCAAAACTCAAGGCCAGAAGGTAGTTTCTGAAGCAAAAGACAAAGCTCAACGTTTGCTGGATGATGTAGATGAATTACTGGAGCAAATTCGTGGGAACAAGAACAGTTAATGAATTGTTAAACCGCATATTATAATTAGGATAAATTGAGAGGTCACCTCTAATTTTGAAGAGTTATAAAGTGCAATAATTAAAACCTAAATAATACTATGAAAATCACATTAAGATTGTTGACAGCTCTGGCGCTGGTAGTTGTGATGGCGAGTTGCAACGACCGAGCTTCAGAAAAGAGAATCGCTGAACTGGAAAGCCGCCTGGCACAGATTGAAGGAAATAAGAATGCTACAACCACTCCTACTACTACTCCGGATGCTGCCCCGGTTTCTGAAGAAAAACCTGAAGGCCCTTTGCCGGTTGCAGCTTTTGAAAGGGTTGAACACGATTTTGGAACTGTTACCGAAGGTCAAAAGGTATCGTATACCTACAAATTGAAAAATGATGGTCAGGCACCGCTTATCATTCAAAGTGCCCAACCTTCCTGTGGATGCACGGTGCCTACTTATTCTCAAGAGCCCATACCCGTAGGGGGAACAGGTTTTGTAACGGCTGAGTTTGATAGTAGTGGCAAACCTGGTATCAATAACAAAACGATAACAGTAACGGCCAATACCTGGCCTAAAGTAACTACCCTACGATTTAAAGCAATGGTAACGCCCAAGGCGGATGCAGGTGCCAATGGCCCGGTAAAATAATTTTCGAAATAATTACAAGATCATCCCAGGCCATAACCGGTTTGGGATGTTTCTTTTATTAGGATAACTTTGCAGCCCAAAATTTTAATTATGATGTATTCAATTTTATTACAGGCAACACCCGGTGGTGGCAGCGGTATGACCATGCAATTACTTTTTATGGGGGCCATTATTGCTGTGTTTTACTTTTTTATGATTCGGCCTCAACAGAAGAAAGCCAAAGACCAGAAAAAATTTGTTGACGAAATTAAGAAAGGTGATTACGTGGTGACTATCGGAGGCATGCATGGTCGAATTGCGGAAGTAGAAGATGATACCTTTATCGTTGAAGTGGAGCGTGGCGGCAGAATAAAATTCTCGAAGTCTTCCATTTCCATGGACTCAACGAAAGCAGCAGCTGGTAAAAAGCCGGCAACTACCTAGGTTACAACATTAATAGGCCCCCTGCGGGCTATTCCGGTGCGACTATGAACTTCATCAAAGTTTTTGTCAATCTTTTTCAATTTAACCGGACCAACTGGAAGGCCGTAGTCTTGTGCTTTTTAGCCGCTGCGGTCTTTTGGCTTTTTAATGCTTTTAATAAAACCTACGCTACCAGTGTTCGCTTTCCTTTGCGGTTTGACTATAATCAGGAAAGGTATGTACCGATTGAGGGCTTACCTCATGAAATTTATGTGAATGTTTCGGGCAATGGATGGGATTTGTTTAGGAAAAATATTGGTTTCCGGCTGCCTGAATTAATTATTCCTCTGGACAGACCTACGGAAGTAAAGAAGATTGTAGGAAGCACATTAGGGCCCTTATTGAGCAATCAATTGGGCGGTCTCCAGATTAATTATATTCTTAACGATACGCTGCGCATTCAAATAGATGATAAAGATTCGCATGTGTTCAAACTGATTCCTGATGTAACCAAAATTTCTTTTCGCAAGGGATTTGGACGAATTAGCCCGGTAGTAATTATCCCGGATTCAGTTACGTTGGAAGGACCCAAAAGTCTGCTTCATGATATGGCGGATTCTATTGTCCTTCAGTTGCCGGCCCGGGTTGTGGATGAATCATTTCACGAAGAAGTAGAAGTATTTGTCCCCAATAATGAATCGTTGAAAAGAAATCCTCCCGTGGCTTCGGTTATGTTTGAAGTAGGTCCGGTTGAAGTGGTGGAAACAAAGATTCCAATTAGAGTAGCTCATTTGCCCGCTTCAGTGAAATCAAGTTACATCGATAGTGTGAAGCTTTCTGTTCAAATTCCGAAAGCGCAGAGCAACGACTTTCACCTAAGTCAAAGTACAATGACTGCCTTACTTGATATGGAGAATAAAACAAAGGGCACCTATACTATTTATCCCCAGATTATAGGATTACCTGAATATGCAGAAATTATTTCTCTTGATTCTCTAGTCGTTAGGTTCTACTAAGGGTTGTTAAGAAAGAGTTAATACTCAGGAATAAAAGTGTCTGAAGGATTGTCCAAACAAAGATGGGGCTACCTTGATAAAACGATGCGAAAACCTATACAAATTGGAATTACCGGTGGCATTGGTTCAGGGAAAAGCCTGGTCTGTAAAATCTTTGGCGTGTTGGGAGTTCCTGCATACGATGCCGATAGCCGAGCGAAAAATTTAATGACCACTGACGGAATATTGATCCATCAGATCAAAAAAGAATTCGGATCATTGTCTTATGATGCGAAGGGTGTGCTGAATCGGGAGTTTTTAGGTACAACGGTTTTTGCGAATCAAGACAGGCTAAAGCAACTAAATGCCTTGGTTCATCCAAGAGTAGCAGTTGATTACAAGATGTGGGTGGATGAACACGCGGAAAGTCAGTACGTGTTGAAAGAGGCAGCCCTGTTGTTTGAGTCAGGATCTTACCAGATGTTGGATAAAATTGTTCTGGTAACAGCAACAAAAGAGATTCGGATTGAAAGAGTTTTAACAAGAGACCCTCAACGTACCAAAGAAGATGTTGAAAAGATTATCCAAAACCAGTTTTCTGAGGAAGAAAAAGAAGCTAAAGCAAATTTTATAATCCGAAATAACGAAAGCGAACTTATTGTGCCGCAGGTATTGGATTTACACAAGCGGTTTAACTCAATGAACTAAAAAGCGTTTCTATCAATTCATATACTCTCTATTAATCAATGAAAAAGACACTTATTACCGTTGCTGTTGTAGCGGTTGTTATATTCTTACTCGCCTTGCCCAAGCTAAATTTATTTAAAGGCAAGGGTGAAGGCCAGCCGGCACCAGGCGGACAAGCCCAGGGTGGCCGCGGGGGTAAACTGTCGGTGGATGCGGTAATCATTAAAACAGCTCCTTTGGATAGTAAGCTTAATGTAACAGGCTCAGTGCTACCCAATGAGTCATTGGAGTTGAAAAGCGAAGTATCCGGCAAAATCATTTCTATTCTTTTTCGCGAAGGCAAGCCGGTACGCAAAGGAGATGTTTTAGTGCAAATGAATGATGATGAGATTGCGGCTCAGTTGGAGAAACAGAAATACAACCAAAAGCTGAATGAGGATAACGAATTTCGTCAGCGCAAACTTTTGGAGAAGGATGCGATTAGTCAGGAGGAGTATGATAATGCATTGAACCGGCTAAATACCACCGTGGCGGATATCCGTCTGCTTGAAACGCAACTTGCCAAAACCAAAATACAGGCGCCTTTTGATGGTGTGATTGGATTGCGTTTTGTAAGTGAGGGAGCATACATATCGCCTAGCACCGTGATCACTACCCTTTACAACATCTCTCCTGCAAAAATAGAATTTGCTGTTCCGGGTCGTTACAGTGCACAGGTGGCTCCCGGAAAGAAAATCCGGTTTACCATTGAAAGTGATCTGCAGCTATATGAAGGCCAGGTCTACGCAATTGAACCCCGCATTGATCCGGATACGCGTACCCTGAAGATAAGAGCTCTTGCAGAAAACAGGCGTGGTAAATTATTGCCTGGTCAGTTTGTTAAAGTGGAGGTAATTCTGGAATCTAATGACAATGCCATTTTGGTTCCAACCGAAGCGGTTATCCCAGAACAAGCGGGTAAAAAAGTTTTTATTCTTGAAAATGGAAAAGCAAAAGAAGTGTTCATAGAAACTGGTATACGCACAGCCAATTCGCTGGAAGTTTTGTCAGGATTGAAAGCTAATGACACCTTGCTTACTACAGGCATCTTACAATTGAAGCATGGAATGGATGTTCAGATTTCGAAACTAGATTGATTGTTAAGTAAGGACTAAATAATAAAGCCATGGCAAGTTTATCAATAACCAGTATTAACAGACCCGTTCTGGCTATAGTAATGTCTTTAGTTATTATTCTTTTTGGCATTATTGGTTTTTCATTTTTAGGCGTTCGCGAATTTCCGAGTGTTGATCCTCCGGTTGTTACCGTTTCAACATCGTATGTAGGGGCGAACTCCGATGTAATCGAATCGCAGATTACAGAACCCTTGGAAGAGGCAGTGAATGGTGTGCCTGGTGTGCGCACAATCACGTCCGTGAGCCGGGAGGGAAGAAGTAATATCACCGTAGAATTTGAATTAGGCGTAGATCTTGAAACGGCCGCTAATGATGTGCGTGATAAAGTATCCGGAGCACTCAATCGTTTGCCACCCGATGTAGATCCACCACGGGT
>JBEBJH010000124.1:0-13833 GCA_040079965.1 Cyclobacteriaceae bacterium | reverse complement strand
ATGCATTCGGATTGATAAACTGAAATCCCTTGCCATTCAGGCCATCAGAAAAATCAAGCGTGGTGCCGAGCAAATACAACAGGCTCTTCTTGTCGACCAGAATTTTTACGCCCTTGTCTTCAAATACCTGATCCACTGGATTAATCTGATCATCAAAACCTAAATCATACATTAACCCTGAGCAACCGCCACCTTTTACGGAAACACGGATGTTGTGATTTTCAGATTTACCTTCTTCAATGCGAAGATTGGTTATTCTTTCTTTGGCTTTATCGGTTACGCTGATCATGGCTTTCTAAGATATTGGATTCATTACAACACTAAACACAGTAATTGTGTTCCTGTCGCGGGCATAATATAGTTTCTCTAGAGCATCCAGGATGTTGCTGGCCCGGAAGTAAGAAGTATGCAATTCGCGGTCGTTTTTAGTCACCCACTGAATTGTATACGAGTTTTCCTTCTCTTTATAGTTCTGAACGTAATCCCACATTTTCTTCAGCGCATCCACCTTATCGGCCCCGGTTTCGGAACGAAAAAGAAATGACTGATTATGCCTTGGATTGATCGTAATCAAATCCAGCTTTGTTTTGCCATCGTGAGCGCTGTATTCGAAAATCAAGTCGCTTGTACGCAACCCCAGATAGTCTTTTATCTGTTGTTGCACCCGGGCGGCTTCCACGTGGGCGTCACTGCTTGTTTCTATGTTGATTTTTGGCATTTCGCTTTAAAACTTTCGTAAACCCTGAAAAGTTTCCCAATTTTCTGTCAAAATTAGCAAAATCGGCTTAATAGAAAGATATGAATAAACTGGAGCATATCGGTATTGCAGTTAAAAACCTTGAAGAGTCCAACAAGATTTTTGCCAAACTATTGGGCAAACCACACTATAAAATCGAAGAAGTTGAATCGGAAGGTGTGCGTACTTCTTTTTTTGAGGTGGGCGGAATAAAAATTGAGTTGCTTGAAGCCACACGACCAGATTCAGCTATTGCAAAGTTTATTGAGAAGCGGGGCGAAGGTCTCCATCATCTGGCGTTTGATGCTGAACCTATTCAGGATAAAATGGAAGCGTTAAAAGAAAATGGTTTTAACCTGCTTGCAGAGAAACCCTTCCCTGGTGCCGATAACAAAGAGGTTTTGTTTCTGCATCCTAAATCTACCAACCATGTGTTGATTGAACTCTGCCAGGAAAAGCGCTGATCAGAATTTCATTTTGGGGTGCGCATTCTTTCCGTACTGAATGTCATTATAATACTTCTGCTTTCTTTTACCCTCTTTGGTTTCGTAGTACGGCTTAGGGCTTGCGCAGGATGCAAAGATGATTAAGGCCACCATTATTACAACGCTCCTTTTCATAACCAGTTTGTTTTGCATACATACAGACTTGCAGGCCTGATTGCACGGGTATGGTTACCAAATAGTACTTTTGCCGGACGAATTAACAATCAGGCCGCCCAACGGTCATTACCAACATGAGTGAAAAGCGAACAGAACTTTCCAAACTGGGTGAATTTGGTCTTATCGACCATATCAAAAGCAAATTTTCAATTTCCAATGCCAATACGATTAAAGGTATTGGTGATGATGCGGCCATCATCGATGCTGGAGAAGAGTCCTTGTTGCTATCAACCGATATGCTTTTGGAGGGCGTTCATTTCAATTTATCCTATATGCCCCTGCAGCATTTGGGTTATAAAGCTGTTGCTGTAAATGTATCAGACATTGCTGCCATGAATGGAAGGCCAGAACAGATTGTAATAAGTATCGCCATCAGCAATCGATTTTCATTGGAAGCCGTAGATGCTTTATTTGAAGGTATTCACGCGGCATGTCAAAATTATAAAGTTGACTTGGTAGGTGGTGATACATCTTCTTCTGTTTCGGGCCTTGTGATTTCAATTACAGTTTTAGGTCGGGCACTCAAGAATGAAATTGTGCATCGGAGCGGAGCAAAGGTTAACGATATCATTTGCGTTACCGGAGATCTCGGTGCAGCCTACATGGGTTTGCAAGTATTGGAACGCGAGAAGGAAGTTTTTCTGACGAACCCTGACATGCAACCTGATCTGGAGAAGTATGAATATCTTGTAGGTCGCCAGCTAAGGCCTGAAGCAAGGATGGACATAATACATGAGTTGCGCGAACGAAAGTGTATTCCCACTTCGATGATTGATATCTCCGATGGACTTGCATCAGAGTTGTTTCATCTCGGCAAACAATCGGGTGTTGGAGTTAAAATTTTTGAAGATAAGGTGCCGATTGACCATGATACTTTCGAGACGGCTATAGAGTTTAAGTTGGATCCCATCACCTGTGCACTTCATGGTGGTGAGGATTATGAACTACTTTTTACTATTGACCCTGCTGACTACGAAAAGATTAAAAACCATCCTGACATCCATTTTATTGGTCACATGCATAATGATCCAACTCAACATGTGTTGGTTACTAAGCAACAGACTGTTGTTCCGATAACAGCCCAAGGGTGGAATCACTTTAAGGATGAATAGTTGGTTGCCTGGTGGTTCAGAAATTTTGAAATGGCTCGAATCATTTCTAATATAGGGTAATCAAATCTACATCCTATGTTCATTCAATCCATCCGCAGAATCACTTTTCTCTTCATTTCGTTAGTTCTTGTAACAACGATTTACGCACAGGACCTTCCGGTTGGCAAACCCGAAGAGTTGGGCTTTTCACCTGAAAGACTTCAACGACTTACTACTGTTTTTCAAGCGTATGCCAATGATAAAAAAATGTCGGGAAGTGTAGTGTTGGTTGCGAGGCATGGAAAGGTGGCTTATTTCAATTCATTTGGAAAGCGAGATATTGAAGCAAATGCACCTATGCAAAACGATGCAATCTTTAGAATTGCGTCTCAGACCAAGGCGTTGATAAGTGTTGGGATCATGATTTTACAGGAAGAAGGAAAGTTATTGATTGCTGATCCGGTAGGTAAATACATACCCGAGTTTATGGAAACCACGGTGGCAGAATCCAGAACAGGTGGCGGATATGATATTATAAAAGCTAAGCGACAAATTACCCTTCGTGATTTACTCACACACACGGCCGGTATTGGTTATGGAGGTGGTCCAGCTGCCGATAAATGGAAGGAAGCCGGTATACAAGGTTGGTATTTTGCTGATCGTGATGAACCGGTTGGGGCTACTATTGCAAGAATGGCTAAGCTTCCCATGGATGAGCATCCGGGCGAGAAATTTGTATACGGATATAACACAGATATACTGGGAGTGGTCATCGAAAAAGTTTCTGGAAAATCGTTGGAAGATTTTATCAATTCTAGAATTCTTACGCCTCTAGGCATGAAAGACACGCATTTTTATTTACCCCAAAATAAAGTGAATCGTCTTACCGCAGTGTATTCTGCTTTTGCAGATAAACCCCTTGAGCGCTCACCGGATCCAGGTGGAATGGTCGGTCAGGGTGCTTATGTTAACGGACCAAGAAAAAGTTTTTCAGGCGGTGCCGGGTTACTTTCAACCGCTACAGATTATGCAAAGTTTCTTCAGATGATGCTCAACAAAGGCACACTTAATGGAAATCGTATTCTTGCACCTGGCACGGTAGAATTAATGACGGTAAGTCATTTGGGTGAGATCAAATATGGTAGGGGTACAGGTATTGGCTTCGGGCTAGGTTTTTCTGTTTGCGAAGATTTGGGTGATCGTGGAGTGCCGGGTTCTGTAGGTGAGTATGGCTGGGGTGGTGCCTATGGTTCTTCCTATTGGGTTGATCCCAAAGAAGACATGGTAATCGTTTATTTTAAGCAACTAACGCCAACCAATAATCTGGACGACCAAAGCAAACTACGCACACTTATTTACCAGGCGATTGTTAAATAATGAACGAATTTTAGTCTTCCGGAAAAGGAATATAAACGAAACTGGCAAACTCTTTGTCAACAACAAAGAGACAACAAAATTCATCGGGGTCTTTAAAGTTACTTTTGAATTCTTCTTCTTTATCGGCAGCCACTAACTCGCGCTGAACAAATTCATTTAAGAAGGATGCATAATAATTCCAGACCAGATTTAACGGACCGCTTGGAATCAATAGTTGACCAATAGGCAACTTGTCTTTTGAAATTGGGAAAATAGGAAATTCAAAACCTGCCTTGCGAATCTGATAGGAGGCTTCCTTTAAGGTGTCAGATACTTTAACAAAATCCTGTGAAATGGTACCGAGGTATTTTCCGTTTAACTCCGGATCGTTGAACATAGTCTTTAGCCGTTAAAATAATTTGTAGTAGCTTGTTTATCCCGTCAAGGTAGGAATTCCCTATTTTTAGCAAAATTATATCTTCATGAAAAAACATTTTATTCCTCTGCTGTTTCTTTTGGCTGTTCAGGCAGTGGCCCAACCTACCACGGTTTCAGATCTCGAGGCATCCTATAAAGCACGTAAGCAAAAGGAAGATAATTCAATACTGAAAGAGTTGCCGGTTCGCAATATTGGTCCTACCGTACAAGGCGGTCGCATTGTTGATGTGGAGGTAAACCTGAAGAACACAAAAGAATTTTATGTAGGCTATGCTTCAGGAGGAATTTTTAAGACACAGAATAATGGAATCACCTTTGCGCCCGTATTCGATCAGGTTGATGCACTGGGTATTGGTGACTTTGCGCTCTCGCAGACGAATCACAAAATTCTATATGTGGGCACTGGCGAGAAAAATGGAAGTCGTTCTAGTTATGCTGGGTCAGGTATGTATAAGACAAGTGATGGTGGTAAAACCTGGAGCCACATCGGACTTACAGGAACGCAACACATTAGCCGGGTACTTATACATCCGCAGGATGACAATGTTGTTTGGGTAGCCTCCTTGGGCGCACTTTATTCAAGCAATCCTGATCGCGGAGTTTTTAAATCAAGGGATGGCGGAAAAACCTGGAAGAAGACTTTATTCATTAATGATAGCACGGGTGTTTCTGATTTAGTGATCAACTCACAAAACCCAAATCAATTACTGGCCGCCACCTGGGAACGTACCCGCAAAGCAGGGAATTTCAAAGGCAATGGGGTAGGTTCTGCCATCTACCGTTCTGAAGATGGTGGTGAAACGTGGACAATTTCCTCCGAAGGATTTCCGAAAGGAAAATTTGTTGGCCGGATTGGATTAGATGTTTGCTGGAGCAAGCCGAGTGTCGTGTATGCGGTTCTGGATAATCAGGAGGAAGTAAAAGAAGAAAAGAAGGAGAAGCCCGCGGATGGAAAACTGAAACTTCAAGACCTGAAAGAAATGACGGTTGAGAATTTTCTAAAATTGGATGATAAAAAGTTAGATGATTTGTTGAAGGATAGTCGCTTTCCTACGCGATATACTGCCTTAGCGGTTAAGAAAGATATAAAGGCCGGCAAGTATAAACCTCAGGCCATCGCAGAATATTTTGGTGCCGATGCCAATTCTGATTTATTCAACACAAAAATCAAAGGGGCAGAAGTGTATCGCTCGGATGACAGCGGAAAATCATGGAAGCGTACGCATAGTTTAGATATTGATGGTGTTTACTACACGTATGGGTATTACTTTGGTGAGTTGCGTGTTTCACCATCGAATGCCGAAGATGTATTTATTTATGGTGTACCAATGCTTAAGTCGGAAGATGGCGGAAAGAATTGGGTAGAGATCGATACCGTAGGCACGATGCATAGTGACCATCATGCGCTGTGGATCAATCCACAAGATGCAGATCACATGTTAATGGGTAATGATGGGGGTTTATATCAAACGTATGATAAGGGTGATACCTGGCTGCACATTAATAATATGGAGGTAGGTCAGTTCTATACCGTGAATGTAGATATGGAAACTCCGTATAATGTATATGGAGGACTTCAGGACAACGGTGTTCTTCGTGGGTCATCCAAATCAATCCCTAATCAAACCAAACATTGGGAGCCTATTTTTGGTGGCGATGGAATGTATGTTGCACCCGATCCACGCAACAGTAAATTAGTTTACACAGGATTTCAGTTTGGAAATTACTTTAAGCTGGAGTTAGATAAATCAAAGACCACACGCATTACACCTTCGCACGATATAGGTGAAGCACCCAACCGCTGGAACTGGCGTACTCCACTGATTCTTAGCAAGCATAACCCGGACATTGTTTACATCGCATCACAGCGAGTGTATCGTAGTTTAAATAAGGCGGAAAGCTGGGAAGCAATTAGTCCGGATCTTACAAAAAATAAACCTCAGGGCAATGTTCCGTTTTCTTCCATTGCTACCTTGGCCGAATCACCGCTACAGTTCGGGTTGTTATATGTAGGTACGGATGACGGAAATCTTTGGGTGAGTAAGAATGGTGGTGGAAACTGGGAAGCTATTCATTCAGGTTTGCCGGCCAATCGTTGGGTAAGCAGTGTATCGGCATCACCCCATGACAAAGCGACTATGTTTGTTTCCCTCAATGGATATCGTGAGGATGAGTTCAAGACCTATGTGTACATGAGTGCTGATTATGGCAAAACCTGGAACAGCGTAAAAGGTGATTTACCTGAGTCGGTAGCTAACGTAATTATTCAAGACCCTGTTAACTCAAATCTTTTGTATTGTGGTCTCGATAACGGAACCTATGTAAGTATGGATTTTGGTAAGTCGTGGCAAATGTTGAACAAAGCTTTAAATGTTGCGAGCTATGATCTGATTGTTCATCCGCGTGAAAACGAGCTCGTAATTGGTACGCACGGACGAAGTGTTTTTGTAACTGATGTAAAACCACTACAGGCTTTGAAAGATGGTGGAGCATCCAAAGGTATTTTAGCATTTGCTCCAGAAAGTATTCGCTACAGCGAACGTTGGGGTCAAAAACAATATACCTGGTCGAAAGTGAATGAGCCTGAGACAAGCATTCTGTATTACGTTGGTAAGACTGCTGCCAGTATAAAAGCAGAAATATATGATGAGAAAAATAATCTTGTTCGCTCGTTGAGTGGCACTGGATCGATCGGATTTCATTCCCTTGCGTGGGATTTGAGAGTAAATGACATTGTTCCGACTCCTGCTAAAGGAAAAGCAAAACCAACACCGGCTGAGCCAGCATTAAAGTATGTTGCCAAAGGAAAGTATAAGGTGAAGTTTATCAATGGAACAGAAAACAGTGAAGTAACAGTGGAGGTAAAATAGTTTCTAACCTCCGCTTAAAAAGCCCGCTCATCCCAGCGGGCTTTTGTTTTTCATTCGGTTTTCTCCGCTCAGCAAAAAAACAGATGAGTGGATACCCAACTAGCAAGGGGACTTCGTATACTATCCAATAACCCGAATACTATGAACGAGCAAGCAAAAATCGATCGCCACAATTTCCTTAAGCAATCAGTTCTAGGTGCAGCTGGTATTTTTATCCCGATTTCATTTCTTAATGCACAAAGTCAGCAGCAAGAAAAGCCTGCACCCCTTGATCTCGAAACTGTGAAAGAATTTGTGGGTGTTTGTCATGGTAAGTTTGATCGTGCAAAAGAAATGTTAGAGGGTAACCCCATGCTTCTTCATGCCTCATTTGATTGGGGCGGTGGTGACTTTGAGTCAGGTATTGAAGCTGCAGGACATGTAGGAAACAAGGAGATTGCAGCCTACCTTATTGGCAAAGGAGCCCGGTATAATATTTACCTGGCATGTATGCTGGGTCACTTAGATACCGTAAAAAACACTCTTGCGTTTAGTCCGGGATTATTGAATTCAAAGGGGCCACATGGTTTTACCATGCTCCATCATGCACAAAAGGGAGGTGAAGAGTCTAAAAAAATAGTCGACTATCTTCAATCACTGGGAGCCAAGGAGACAAAGATTCCATTTTATACGAGCTAACTAATCTTGTTTAAGCTTTAGAAACTGATTGCTGATTTGTTGGAGCTCAGGAAAGAATCGCGAAAACTCGTCTTCGAATTCTGTGTAAAACTTTTGCAGGTCAAGCACTGCTTCATCCATTTTAGATTCATACGGTGTTCTCCTTGACATACCGCTTAAGGCTCCGTGAATCCCTTCGATTCGCGAATAATTGTATAACCAATTACCCCTTATGATGTGCGGCAGCAAACCCTGAACGCGTTGGGGCAGTTGATCTTCAAATTTATTTAGAGTTGCATAGGCTTCTGACACAAATTGATCCAATGGATTTGAATGATAGGTCTGCCAGTTCTTTGCTAAGAAGTGATCATAAAACATATCGACAATCACCGGAGAATAATGGCGGTATTTTGGACGCAGTCTTTTTTTGCTTTCCATCACCACGGAATGGCTGTCGGTAAATTCATCAATCTCCCGGTGTAGTTCTATGCCGAGTGCGATGTTGGGTTTAAATTGCTCGTAAATATTCCGGCCACGAACAAAATCGCCTATAAAATTTCCAACCATAATTTCAGGGTGGTCGCCAGATAAAAAAAGGTGTGCAAGAAAATTCACTACGAATACTACTTAGACCGTGTGTAAGGTAGTCGATTTTGGGTTATTTTTACTCAACTAATGAATGACGGATACTTCCGGCTTTGCTTATGATTGTATTGGAGCAACTTAAACTACTCGTAAACCTGTCGCGTATTGATGGTGATATGTCAGGTCAGGAACGCAGTTATATTATCAGCATCGGTAAAGCCCATGGTTTCCCTGAGTCATCGGTAGAAACCCTTTTCTATAATTCACACGATACGATTATTCCTAAGGAACTGTCTGCCGATCAACGATTCAATTATATTTTTAATGTGGTACAACTAATGAAAATTGATGAACGGCTGTATGAGCATGAAATAAAATTCTGTGCCGGCATTGCGACCAAACTGGGATACCGGCCCGAGGTTATGGTTGACCTATTAATGAAAATTAAATCAGGAATTATGGATGAGAAGGAGAAGGATTCCTTAAAAGAATTAGCCGCTAAGCATCTTATTAACACGTGAGCTGTTTGCTTTAAATTTACAATCACCAAGAGCGGCCTTCCCAATTTGAACTGGCAATGATCATAATTATTGGTTTAATTATTCAGGCCTTGATTTTTGCCTCCAATTCGTTAACGCCAAAAACCTTTCAAAATCATCAATTGAATTAGAAGCACGGGAGACCCTTGCGAACCCTCATTTTTGCTACCTTTGCGCCCAAAATCCAAAGAAAGAAATGACGGGAATGGAGAACATCCGCAATTTTTGCATTATAGCCCATATTGACCACGGTAAAAGTACGTTGGCTGACCGCCTATTAGAATTTACCGGCACCCTTACCGGTCGCCAGATGCAGGCACAGGTTCTTGATAACATGGATCTGGAACGTGAAAAAGGCATTACGATTAAGTCGCACGCCATTCAGATGAATTATAAGTTTGGAGGCAAGGACTACATTCTCAACCTGATTGATACCCCTGGCCACGTTGACTTCTCGTATGAGGTTTCTCGCTCCATTGCGGCTTGCGAAGGCGCTTTGTTGATCGTAGATGCGGCTCAGGGCATTCAGGCTCAAACAATTTCAAATCTATATTTAGCACTCGATCATAACCTTGAAATCATTCCGGTACTCAACAAAATTGATCTTCCGGCTGCGATGCCCGAAGAAGTAACGGATCAGATCGTGGATTTAATTGGCTGCGATCGTAGCTCAGTGTTAAAAGCCAGTGCAAAAGAAGGTAAGGGGATTGAAGAAATTTTGAAAGCTGTTATTGAACGGGTCCCTCCTCCAAAAGGAGATCCTAAGGCCCCGCTTCAAGCGATGATTTTTGATTCTGTGTTCAATTCCTTTCGGGGTATAGAAGTTATCTTCCGGGTGTTCAATGGCACGATGCGTAAGAATGATCAGGTGAAGTTTGTAAATGCTGATAAGCAATATGGAGCTGACGAAATTGGAGTGTTGAAATTAGATAAGTTTCCACAAAACGAGATCAGTGCCGGCAATGTTGGGTACCTGATTTCAGGGATTAAAGTAGCGAAGGAAGTTAAGGTAGGAGATACAATCACACTGGTGAGCAATCCAGGCGAAGCCATCAAAGGTTTTGAGGATGTAAAGCCGATGGTATTTGCAGGTATCTATCCAGTGGATACTTCAGAGTTTGAAGAGTTGCGTGCCTCTATGGAAAAACTGCAGCTCAACGATGCTTCGTTGGTGTGGGAGCCTGAAACATCAGCGGCATTAGGTTTTGGTTTCCGTTGCGGATTTCTTGGATTGCTTCACATGGAGATTATCCAGGAACGTTTGGAGCGTGAGTTCAATATGACAGTTATTACTACTGTCCCCTCAGTGCAGTTCAAGGCAATGCTGACCAATGGAAAAATGATGGATATCAATGCGCCTTCAGAAATGCCCGATCCCACTACCGTGGATTATATCAATGAGCCTTTCATTCGTGCGCAGATTATCTCCAAGTCTGAATTTATTGGCCCTATCATTGGGCTATGCATGGACAGACGTGGGCTGATCAAGAACCAACAATATCTTACTTCAGACCGAGTTGAGTTAACATTCGAAATGCCATTGGCTGAAATTGTGTTCGACTTCTTCGATAAACTAAAAACTATTTCAAAAGGATATGCTTCGCTCGACTACACATTGATAGATTGGCGCGAGAGCGACATGGTAAAATTGGATGTGCAATTGAATGGAGAAAAGATTGATGCCTTATCAGCCATCGTTCATCGCGGCAAGGCCCAGGAGTGGGGAAGGAAATTATGTGAGAAGTTGAAAGAGTTAATCCCGCGCCATATGTTTGAAGTTGCCATTCAGGCTGCCATCGGACAAAAAATAGTTGCCCGCGAAACATTGAGTGCTATTCGCAAAAATGTGTTGGCAAAATGTTATGGTGGAGATATTTCGCGTAAGCGCAAACTGTTGGAAAAACAAAAGAAGGGTAAGAAGCGCATGCGTCAGGTGGGGAATGTGGAGATTCCGCAAGAGGCATTTATGGCGGTACTTAAAATTGAATAACAGTTTAGTCAATGACTGAAACACAAAACTATACACTTATTGATGGTCGCAAAATCTCGACAGACATCAAGAAAGAAATTTCTGAGAAAGTAATTCTGCGCAAGCAAGCCGGAAAAAAAATTCCGCATTTGGCGATCATCTTAGTGGGAGATGATGGAGCCAGTCAAACCTATGTAGATCATAAAGTAAAAGCCTGTAAGGAAGTTGGGTTTCATTACTCTATGCTGCGGTTTGCCGACACCATAAGCGAAGATAAGCTGATGAAGCACATCGACCAGGTAAACCGCGATGAAGATGTGGATGGTTTTATTGTGCAGTTGCCATTACCACCGAATATTTCGGTGGAACGGATAACAGAAAAAATTCGCCCCGACAAAGATGTGGATGGATTTACCAATCGCAATTTTGGAAGCATCGTATCCAAACACCCGTTGCTGCTACCAGCAACTCCGTTTGGGGTGATGGAATTATTGAAGAGGTATAACATTCCTACCGAGGGAAAAAATTGTGTTGTGGTTGGCGCAAGCAGGTTGGTTGGTGCTCCATTAAGCATGATGCTTGTAGAAGAGGGTAAAGCCACAGTTACTATTTGTCATAAGTACACAAAAGACATTTCCATGTTTACTCGTCAGGCCGATATACTTATCGTAGCCGTTGGTAAGCCAGGTATCATTACCGCTGATATGGTGAAGGATGGAGCAGTAGTGATCGATGTTGGTACCACACGAGTAGAAGGACCACAGTATAAGAATGGCTTTGCCATAAGGGGTGATGTGGAGTTCAAGGCGGTGGCGCCTAAAACTTCTTTTATTACTCCAGTGCCTGGGGGGGTTGGTCCAATGACAATCGCCTCCCTCTTGTTGAACACACTACGTGCTACAGAATTAAGAAATCCTTAAAATCTTAAGTTTGAAATCTGAAGTTTTGAATTCACTTCCGTTGATGGAAGATTTTTATACAATCCAGGGCGAAGGATTTTACCAGGGAAGCGCGGCTTATTTTATACGGCTTGGCGGATGTGAAGTGCGTTGTATCTGGTGCGATGTAAAGGATTCGTGGGACGCGGATGCACATCCGAAGGTAGACGTAAAAGATATTGTGAATAAGGCAAAAGCAAGTAGCGCCAGAATGGTCGTTGTTACCGGAGGTGAGCCCACTATGCATAACCTTGCCCTGCTCACCAGCGAATTAAGAGCTGCAGGGTTACGCGCACATATTGAAACCTCGGGTGCCTATCCGCTTACTGGCGAATGGGATTGGGTTACATTTTCTCCGAAAAAATTTAAAACTCCTCACATTTCAATGCCACCCATGGCACACGAACTTAAAGTGGTGATTTTTCATAAGACCGATTTTGCCTGGGCCGAATCGTATGCGGCACAAGTTAACCCACGCTGCAAATTATTTTTACAACCCGAATGGTCGAAACAGGAAGAGATGCTACCTCAGATTATACAATATGTGAAGAAGGATCCGAAATGGACAATCTCTTTGCAGACGCACAAGTTCATGAATATTCCATAAGCACAGATGCTTTCGGGATTTATAGATCAACTAAATGAATGGGGTAACAGCAAAACCCCATTTTTATTTATCATCGATTTTGAAAAAGAAAAGCCCCTTGCCTGGAGATTAGATCAAGTTAATTCAGAGGAATTATTATTTGATATCAATGGGTTCACGAATCGAGGTTTCATTGAACCAATCGAACCAGAAGTAGTGTTGTGTTCAAATCCCCTTTCGTTTGAAGCTTACAAAGGGAAGTTTGATAAGGTGTTTGACAATCTCACATACGGAAATAGCTTTTTAACAAACCTTACAGTGAAATCAGCCATTGAGTTAAATGTTTCATTAAAGACACTATTCTATTTAAGTAGGTCACGATATAAATGCTGGTTCAAAAATCAGTTTCTATTTTTTTCTCCGGAGTCGTTTATACAGATTAAAGACGAAAGTATCTTTTCTTTTCCTATGAAGGGCACCATCGATGCCTCTTTGCCCGATGCACGCAGGCTTATTCTTGAAAATAAAAAAGAGTTGGCCGAACACGTAACTATTGTAGACCTCATCCGCAATGATCTCAGTCAGGTTGCTAAAGAGGTAAAGATTAATCGTTTTAGATACTTAAATGAAATAACCACACTCAATAAAACATTATTGCAGGTGAGCACCGAGATAGAAGGGAAGTTGCCAACGGGTTATGTAAAAAGAATTGGTGACATCCTCTTTTCACTTTTGCCTGCCGGTTCAATTAGCGGTGCCCCTAAGGAGAAAACGCTTCAAATCATTCGGGAAGCTGAGGGAGAATCGCGGGGCTATTACACCGGTATTTTTGGTTACTTTGATGGTGAAAATTTAGATAGTGGTGTGGCGATTCGGTTTATTGAACAACAAGGGGATCAGTTATTTTATCGAAGTGGCGGTGGAATCACTGCGCAAAGCATTGCATGGGATGAATATCTGGAAGTAATTCAGAAAATATATGTGCCAGTTGCTTGAATCAATCTATGTGAATGATGGGGTATTTAGAAACCTCGCCTACCATGAAGCGCGCATGCAAGCAAGTGTTTTGGCATTATTTAAAAAGCAATACGCAATTAATCTTCAGTCTGCGCTGACACAATATTCATTACCATTGCGTGGACTTTACAAAACCCGTGTAATATATAATACGTCAATTCTTAAAATTGAAGTTGTTCGCTATGTGTCAAAATCAGTGCATTCGCTTAAATTAATAGAACATAAAGATATTGCATATGCTCATAAGTTTGTTGACCGCACTCTTTTAACGGAACTGTATTCTCAGCGCGGAAGAGCCGAGGATATTCTTATTGTAAAAAATGGGTTAATTACAGATACTTATTATGGGAATATTATTTTCAAACGAGAGGGACACTGGTATACACCAG
>JBEBJH010000368.1:0-2944 GCA_040079965.1 Cyclobacteriaceae bacterium | reverse complement strand
TGCCTGCCGGCAAGGCAGGTTGGTCTGATGACAACTTCTTTTTAGTGCTCATGATTTTGCTCATACATTTTATATTTTCTCTGTGGAATAGTATTACAAACGCTATCTGAGTACCATTTCGTTAATCCAGATAGGGGCAAAGGTGACGTACAACCTTTGGATACTGGATAATCTTTATAAATTTCTATCTTTTCTCCAATGGCGGTGGCGCGTTTACGATATGCCGGACCAGAGCCAATAAAAAAGGCCGATGAGGGCCTCTTGGTTACGAGTCAAGTGATTTGTTAGCAAAATTCTTCAAACACCTCTACCAGGTGTTCACCAATCATTTGGGCATTGCGGCCTTCAATGTGATGGCGTTCTACAAAGTGGACTAACTCACCATCCTTAAAAAGAGCGATGGCGGGCGAGGATGGCGGATACGGCAACGTGTATTCGCGGGCTTTTGCTACTGCTTCTTTATCGACTCCGGCAAATACGGTAGTCAGATGATCAGGCTTCTTACCGCTATGTTGAAGTGCCCACTTGATACCGGGACGCGCTGCACCAGCAGCACAACCACACACCGAGTTGATCACCAATAAGGTGGTTCCTTTATGGTCTTTCAATTCCTTATCAACTTCTTCAGAGGTTTTCAATTCTTTAAAGCCAGCTACGGTCAGGTCCTGGCGCATGGGGGCAACTAATGGTTCTGGATACATATTAATTCAAAATTTAAGATTCAAAATTATGCTAATCGATTAATAACACTTCTATTATAGTCATAGTTCAATCTCCAAATTCTTGAATCTGGAATATTGAATTTTAAATTGCCTTACATAAACCCGAGTTCCAGTTTGGCCGCTTCACTCATCATGTCTTGTGAGTAGGGCGGATCAAACGTCAATTCTACTTCTACACTGCTAACACCTTCTATTTCCTTTACCTTCTGCTCTACTTCCACCGGTATCACTTCTGCGGAAGGGCAGGAGGGTGAGGTGAGTGTCATCAAAATAAAAACATTATTTACAGGAAAAACGCTGATTTCGTAAATGAGACCCAACTCGTAAACATCCACCGGAATTTCTGGATCATAAACAGTTTTCAGTGCAGCAACTACCTTCTCTCTAAGTTCACCTTGAGGTATCTCTGTGGTTGATTCAATGTCCTTTGAGGTATCGCTCACGGTATTATTTCCTTTTGTGTTTTAAAAGCCAGCGCATATAATTTCATCTGTTTGATCATAGAGGCAAAACCATTGGAACGCTGCGTGCCAATGAATCGTTCCATGCCGATCTTATGCATAAAGTAAAGATCTGCGCTTAATATATCTCCAGGATTTTGCTCATTAAAAATCCTTACCAATAAACTAACTAGTCCCTTTGTAATGGCGGTATTACTGTCAGCTTCGAAATAGATTTTGTCATTTTTAATCCGGGCCGTCATCCACACTTTTGATTGGCAACCCTTTACAATATTATCTTCAGTCTTGAGCTCTTCTTTCATCTCCGGAAGTTTCTGACCCAACTCCATGATGTAGAATACAGTCATCTCCATGTCTCCATCCAATATGGAGAATTCGCTTATAATCTCATCCTGAACCCGATTGATTGTCATCACTTCAGAAATTTAATAATTCGTTCGATTCCTTCCGCTAATTGATCAACTTCTTCTTTCGTATTATAGACAGAAAACGAAGCGCGCACGGTTCCTTCAATGCCAAAACGATCCATCAACGGTTGTGTACAGTGGTGTCCTGTTCGAACTGCAATACCTCGGGTGTCCAGCATCTGGCCAATATCAAAATGATGAATACCTTCAATTACAAATGATTGAACGCTTACTTTTTCTTTGGCAGTTCCAACTAGTTTAACGAATGGGATATCGGATAGCTTTTTAACGGTATAACTCAACAACTCACTTTCATGCGCGGCTATATTTTCTTTTCCTAGTTCATTGATGAACTCAATCGCTTCATTTAGAGCGATCACATCGGCAATGTTGGGTGTGCCGGCTTCGAATTTGTAAGGAAGGTCGTTGTAAGTGGTTTTAGTAAAAGTCACCTCTTTGATCATCTCTCCACCACCCATATAAGGAGGCATTTTTTCGAGCAGCTCTTTTTTTCCGTAAAGAATGCCGGTTCCGGTAGGGCCGTACATTTTGTGCGAACTAATGCAATAGAAATCGCAATCCAGATCCTGAACATCAATCTGTAAATGGGCAGAAGCCTGGGCGCCATCAATCAAAGCAACAGCTCTTTGTTTATGGGCTGCCTCAATAATTTCTTTTATTGGATTGATTGTACCAAGACTATTCGAAGCATGATTGATAGCTACAATTTTAGTCTTTGATGATAAGAGTTTATGATAAGCTTCTAAATCAATCTCACCAATATCTGTAACCGGAATGACTTTAAGAATAGCTCTTTTCTCCTCACAGATCATTTGCCAGGGCACAATGTTGGAATGGTGCTCGAGACCGGAGATGATCACTTCATCTCCCTCTTTAAGAAATGCTCTTCCGTAAGAGGAAGCAACCAGATTAATGCTTTCGGTTACTCCTCGCGTAAAGATGATTTCCTCCACATGCTTTGCGCGGATAAACTGCTGCAGGGTATGGCGTGTTTGCTCATATGCCTTGGTCGCTCTTTCAGCAAGCGTATGAATGCCACGATGGATATTCGCATTATCTTTCTCATAATACTTCGTCAAGGCATCAATAACTCTTTTAGGTTTTTGATTCGTTGCCGCATTATCAAGATACACTAAAGCCTTGCCATTCACCTGTTGGTTCAAGACAGGGAACTGTGTCCTAATCTTTTCTATGTCCAATCGGTTGGTGGCTACAGCGTTCATGATTAAAAATTCTTGTGAAGTCGTTCGGCAATCAAATTATCGAGATATAACTTCAAAGTTTCGTTTTGAATGGGCGCAAGCACCTCACTCGCGAATGCATACAGTAACAT
>JBEBJH010000367.1:0-2948 GCA_040079965.1 Cyclobacteriaceae bacterium | reverse complement strand
CCGGCCTTTGGCATTAACATGGGAGGAGGAGCATGTACCTGCGATTTTAAATGTTTGGTTTGGTGGCAGCGAAGCAGGCGATGCTATTGCCGATGTGTTGTTTGGGGAGGTTAATCCTTCAGGAAAGTTGTCAATGACCTTTCCTCAAAACGTTGGCCAGGTACCTTTGTATTATGCACATAAAAACACAGGTCGGCCCTTGAGTGGACCGTGGTTTCAGAAATTTCAATCTAATTACCTCGATGTTTCCAATGAACCCCTATATCCTTTTGGATTTGGTTTGAGCTATACTGAATTCGGGTATGGCGATATTAAATTAAGTGCGAGTGAAATAACCTCAGCTGATTCATTGCGTGTTTCGATTGATGTCACTAATAAAGGTAATCGTGATGGAAGTGAAGTAGTTCAATTGTATATCCGCGATTTAGTAGGTTCGGTAACACGGCCTGTTAAAGAATTGAAAGACTTCCAAAAGATTAGCCTAAAATCAGGTGAAACCAGGACGGTGAATTTTACGCTTGGGATGAATGACTTATCATTCTATAATTCTGAATTGAAGTTTGTAGCAGAGCCCGGACAGTTTCAGGTGTTTGTTGGCGGCAACTCGCGTGACGTGAAACAGGCTGCGTTTGAGCTAAAGTAGGATTACTTTTTCTTCTTCGATCCGCCCTTCTTTTTTGACATGCTTTTGTTAGCAGTGCTGCTGGTGGAGCGGGGTTTAGTCGTTGAAGATTTAAGGGCACCAGCCACAGTGGTTGCCTTGGGTTTAAAACTTTGTTTAATCTGAATAATGCGCGCTATCCCAAAGGAAACAGAAAGATAAACTTCCCTGCGCTGGCCATAAAGATCAGGCGCACCTGGGTTGCCATTGATGTCCGGTGGTCCTGCTGGGTTTTGTAATTGACTGAGGTAATCCTTTGTACGGGTATCGAAAATCCCAAAGTTCGCACGCCCATCGAAATTGATACTCCAGTCGTCATTGAGATCAAAATCCGATCGCAAACCAAAAGCGGCAAAAAGTTGAAAAGCATTGAATTTGTCTTTTGAAACATAAACTTCATGATCCATGTCGGGAACAAAAACTCCATCATAGACTTGTTCATAGCCGGGGTCAGTAGGGATGCTAACTCCTGCAGGATACCGCAGTTTAGTGGTTTGGTCAGGTGAGCTAATGGTGTATGTCTCCTGGCCTTTTATTAAGAAGCTCGGTTGAATGGCAGCAACCATGCTTAACCGGAAGAAGGACATATCGTTGATATGGAGTTTAAGCGCAACAGGAACACTGAAATAATTCATTTGTACATCTCGCGTTCCTACTTCACCTCCGGTTGTATTCTTGATGATAAATTTCTGACCCGTTTGTGTATAGTTAGGGGTTAACAAAATTCCATGACCGACCCGATCATATCCATAGGCAAATCCCACCGGGGTAGCCCGAAGGGTAAACCTGGCATAGAAGCGCGGATCTTTGTTGAGTCCCTGATCGATTGTAAAGGGGATGTTGAAGCCACCAAATACTCCAAAGGCCTCTACATTTTGTGCGGAAGACGGTACAAAAATGATAAATAAAAAGCCTGTAAAAACGGCCTTCATTTTAGCGTGTTGGGTTAGCTCCACAAATTATACCAAAAGCCACAATTATGTTTTTGGCAGAATTACAAAAATAAGATAATTCAGGTAATAAGCACGGCCGATTTCCCTTAAGAGCGGTATTTTTAGATGGTTTTACAAGGCAATCGGCAGGAAGAAAGTGAAGATTATTCACTCTTACTTGCTCTTACGTTAAGATGATACGATTGCTTAAGCCAGGTTATGATAAACATTTTGTACGTCATCATCTTCTTCCAATGCACTGATACACTCCATCACCTCATCTTGTTCGGCTTCGCTCAATTCTTTGGTAGCATTTGGAATATACTGTAGCTCAGAACTTTTTGGCTCAAGGCCTTTAGACTCCAGAAACTTTGCCATGTGACCAAACTCGGTGAATTTGGTGTACACAATGATCTCCTCTTCCTCTCGTTGAATATCCTCTGCACCAGCATCAATCAGATCCAATTCCATCTCATCCAGATTTAATTTGGACGGGTCAAATTTGAAAATGCCTTTGCGCTCAAACATAAAAGCAACAGAACCTGAGTTGCCCATGTTGCCACTATTTTTAGAAAAGCGCAAGCGAATGTTGGCTACCGTGCGGGTGGGATTGTCGGTGGCGCATTCTACCACTACCGGCACGCCATGAGGTGCATAGCCTTCATAGATTATTTCCTCAAAATCTTTTTCTTCTTTACTGGACGCTCTCTTAATGGCGGCATCTACCCGGTCTTTTGGCATGTTCAGTCCCTTGGCATTTTGAATTGCCATCCTCAACCGGGGGTTATTATCTGGGTTAGGGCCACCTTGCTTTACAGCGATCGCGATATCCTTGCCAATGCGGGTGAATCCTTTCGCCATTTTATCAAAGCGGGCGAACATCTTATGCTTTCTCTTTTCGAAAATACGTCCCATAGATCCTGGTATTGAGGCGGTAAAAATAGAGCGAGTTTCTGATTAGTAAAAATTTAGTTTTCATTTGTACGCGGGCTAAATTCGTTCAATCAGCCTCAATTGCTAAGGTTGGTTCTACCAGATCAGCTCATTAAGGCAATATTTGCCATGGTTGACGGTTAAGCTGTTTCGGGTTTGAAGTCAATTGTGTAACTTTTTGATGATTCATAAGTACTCTTTCTTTGAAACCCATACCATGTTCAAAAACTACCTGACCTCCGTCTGGCGCTACATCTCCCGCAATCGGGCTTTTACCACAATCAATATCTTAGGGCTTGTCATTGGTATGACGGCCTTCATGCTGATTGCTCAATATGTGCTGCATGAATTAAGCTACGATGGATTCTGGAAGAATAGCAATGCTGTATATCGTGTTCAGTTAGATCGCTATGATAAAGGAG
>JBEBJH010000123.1:0-13980 GCA_040079965.1 Cyclobacteriaceae bacterium | reverse complement strand
CCTCCAATACTGATTCATCTTGCTCAATTTTATCACCGGGTTTCTTCAGCCATGAGAGGATTGTAGCCTCCATGATACTTTCACCCATTTTAGGCATGATCAGTTCTACCAGCGCCATGATTCAATCGTTTGTTTTAGACGTGCAAGTTAACATTTTTGGCAGGATTCGAATAGCCACTTTTCAATTCGGCATTTAGCAGAGATTGCCCAATTCTGTTTGTTGAATTTGTCGTTTTTAAAATAAAATACTGTGCTTATCACTCTTTGTAAAAGGGCTCCTTTTACAGGAATTTGATTGTTAAAAAAATCACCTGATTTCAATCTCCCATAGACCTGATGGAAGTCATTCTTTAAGGCAGCCAGGTGTGTGATCTTCGGGTACACTAAAACATAGAGCTATGGACACCGAAATACTTGAAAAACCCGCAACCAAAAAGCCTGACCTTAAAACTCAAAAATTTGTATACTCTTTTCACGAAGGCGATGGAAAGAACAAACAATTACTAGGCGGCAAAGGAGCCAACCTGTGCGAGATGACCCAGATTGGACTTAATGTTCCTCCAGGATTTGTTGTAACAACTGAAACGTGTTTGACCTACCTGGCCGAACCCGATCGCAAATTGCCATTGGGTGTTATTGATCAGGTGCGGAAAAACATGACAGCGCTTGAAAAAGCAACCGGTAAAATATTTGGCGACCCTGAAAATCCACTCTTGGTTTCTGTACGTTCAGGATCGGCCATGTCGATGCCCGGTATGATGGATACCATCCTCAACCTTGGACTAAATTCTAAAACCCTGAAAGGTCTGATCAAGCAAACCAACAACGAACGTTTTGGGTATGATGCGTATCGCAGATTTATCCAATTGTTTGGAAAAGTTGCTTTGGGTGTGCCCGATGAAAAGTTTGATGTTCATTTTGAAGAAGTGAAACGCAAAGCCGGTGTAAAAGTAGATGTTGGTTTAAACACCAAAGATCTTATTGAAATCAGCGAACGTTTCCTGAAAGTAGTGCGGGAGCATACCGGTAAGCCATTCCCTGAAGATGTGTATGAGCAACTTGAAATTGCCATCAAAGCAGTCTTCAATTCGTGGATGGGCAAGCGCGCGGTAGATTATCGCAGAGAGTTTAAGATCACTCCTGCTATGGCCAATGGAACAGCTGTAAACGTTGTTACTATGGTGTTTGGTAATATGGGTAACGACTGCGCTACAGGCGTTGGTTTTACCCGCGACCCCGGCACTGGTGAAAATGTAATGTTTGGAGAATACCTGACGAACGCTCAAGGCGAAGACGTGGTAGCTGGTATCCGCACTCCTAAACCCGTTGCCGAACTTGCTACCGAAATGCCAGACTTATACAAGCAACTGGAAGGGCTACGCAATAAATTAGAAACCCACTACAAAGAAGTTCAGGATTTTGAATACACCATTGAAAAGGGAATACTATTCTGCCTACAGACCCGCAATGGTAAGATGAATACTGTAGCGATGGTTCGCACTTCCGTGGAAATGGTGAAAGAAGGATTGATCACAAAAGAGCAAGCTTTGTTGCGTATCAAACCGGATATTCTCGAACAATTACTTCACCCAAGATTAGATTCTTCACATAAAGTTGAGCCCCTGGCTCAAGGTCTTCCAGCATCACCCGGTGCTGCATCGGGTCACGTAGTGTTTGATGCTGACCGCGCTGAGTTGTTAGGTCGCGCAGGCGAGAAAGTAATTTTAGTTCGCGAAGAAACCAAGCCTGAAGACATTCACGGGTTCTTTGCTTCTCAGGGTATTCTTACCAGTCGTGGTGGAAAAACTTCACACGCTGCCGTAGTGGCAAGAGGCATGGGTAAACCTTGTGTGGCTGGTGCCGAAGGTATTAAAGTAGATGTAAAACTTCGTCAGGCTGAGATTGGTGATAAGATTTTGCGCGAAGGCGATTACATCACAATTGATGGTGGAACAGGTTTCGTTTATCCAGGCATTATTCCAACCGTAGAACCTACCTTCTCAGACGATCTTAAAACATTGTTGAGCTGGGCGGATGAGGTAGCAAAACTGAAAGTGTATGCCAATGCAGACACTCCAGGTGCTGCTGATAAGGCGTTGACTTTTGGTGCGATGGGTATTGGTCTATGCCGTACTGAACGAATGTTTAATGATGTGGACCGCTTACCTATTGTTGTTGAAATGATTTTGGCAGCCACTACCGAAGAAAGAGAGTCTGCACTTAATCGCCTGAAAGACATTCAGCGCAAAGACTTCCGCGAAATCTTTACTGCGATGAAAGGCAAACCTGTAACTGTTCGCTTGTTGGATCCTCCAATTCACGAATTCCTTCCTACCGAAGATGTATTGCGGGATGAGGTTGAACACTTACAAAAACTGAAAGGCACTGTAAGTGGTGTAACTGACCTATTCAGCAGCTTACGGTTATTGAATGCAGATTTGAAGATGGCCGAACGTTCTTCTGAACCCTTCACCATGGCCGGAGTTGAACTGATTGAAAAAGCCATTGAGAAGAAAGGCCAGATGTTAAGGAAGGTTCGCGAACTGCATGAAGTGAACCCCATGCTGGGCCACAGAGGTGTACGTCTTGGTTTAACCTTCCCTGAAATCTACAGAATGCAAATTCAGGCTATTCTGGAGGCAGCTGCCGAATGTCAGATTGCCAAGGTGGATGCAAGACCAGAAATTATGGTGCCCCAGGTTTGTACAGCCGAAGAACTGGAACAAGTGAAAGTGTTTGTAGATCAGATCAGAACCCAGATTGAAACCACGAATAAGATTACCCTTCAGTTTAAGTTTGGTACTATGATTGAAGTGGTTCGCGCTTGCTTGCAGGCTGAAGAGCTTGCCAACGTAGCGGAGTTCTTCTCTTTTGGTACGAACGACCTCACTCAGGCAACCTTCTCCTTCTCACGCGAAGATGCCGAGAATAAGTTCCTGCCATTCTACATTTCACAGGCCGTGTTGAAAGACAATCCTTTTGAAGTGCTGGATCGCAAAGCCATGGGTAAACTGATGCGGATGGCCGTAGAAGATGGTCGTAAGAATAACAAAGACCTGAAAGTAGGTATTTGTGGTGAGCACGGTGGTCATCCCGAATCCATTATGTTCTGCCATGAGATTGGATTGAACTATGTTTCTTGCTCAGGTCCACGGGTGCCGGTTGCACGTCTTGCAGCCGCACACGCTAAGTTGTTGTCAAAATAACTGAGTAAGAGTTGGTGTAGAAAGTGCAGGTCGAAAGGCCTGCACTTTTTTATTGAATTAAAATGGCGTAACGTCTGGGTATGTGGCGGAGCGGACCTAGAGGGCAAATGAAGGAGAACGACTGATTTGCTCAATTACTATGAAACTGTCCACCGTGGACAAACGTACCTTTTTGTTAGTTGTCGTTTTCGTTTGAACCATTATCTCCTGTTGGGCTATTTCTCACTTTTGTCAGAAAAGCAATCATTCTCATAGTCTCACGGTAAGACAACCACCCCTGCAAAACAAAGCAAAGAATAAAAAAGCCCGCGGTGAGAAACCAGCTGGTGTAAAAGAAAAACCTAACGGTGGTCCAAAAACTAATGAGCCCAATAGACCAATGACAGAAAATGATGCAATCATAAAAGAGTTCCACCTCCGAACGATCCAACCGTGAATTCTGTCATTGATGTATGAATGGTCAAACACGACTGCCGCATACATTCTTTCCTTCTTCTCAACAATGTCACTTTTATTCTTGAATATTAGCTTTCCAATTTCCTCATAAGTTTGCTTCGAAAGCTTAAATTCGTAATTGAATCTATTTGTGATAAATAAGAGGCGCAGTAACAAAATTGTCACAGTCCCTATTAGATAGCCGAGTACTAAGACAAGCGACCCTAGACCTAACAATGTTGCCAATACATTTGTCGTATTTGCATTTGCGAGTATGTTCGAAACGCTTACCGAAAATGAATTAGGATAGTCAAGCCAAACTCCTAACGAAATTGAGCTAAGGAAGATTAAAGGGGGGTATAGAAAACGGATTTGTCTATCTTTATCCATATGTCATAATGGCGACTGGAAAATGGCTGCCAACATACAAATATATGCATTGCATATATTTTGTTATGTGTCTTTAGAGTATCAGCGCTAAGACCCTTAAACGGGAAATGAGAATGTTTTTTTGTTTATCCAGCCCTTAAAAAAAGAAACCGCATGCTCGAAATTCTTTTGGGCAATATCGGTGAGGCCCTGATGTAATTCCCAATTAACTCCTGAAATGGCCATCACATAAACTTCGGGCGATTGATTGAATAAGTCATGGGCTAGCCAAAGTACTGTTTCGGGCTCAAGCTTGTGGGTAGTAAATGCCTCCGTACGGGCCGGAATGCATTTGTAGAATGAAAAACCATTTTCATATTCTTTATGCGAGGCATCAACAAAAATTACTTTTTTGTATTCAGTGATCAGCAGGGCATCCTCAATTTGCAGTTGGTACCGGTGTTCAATATCAAAAAGATCGTCACGGCTGGCAAACTCGTCAACAAACTTCCACCCCAGTGCATCATCGCTGCGGCCATTGTTGCCAATGCCAATCATTAGAATTCTGCTATCCGTTTTTAATTCGCTCATCGATCAGTTCACCTTTATGATTTATTAATTCCACATGTAATGGCATTTGTCCCAAGGCCTGCGTTGCGCAACTTAAACAAGGGTCATAAGCGCGAATTGCAACTTCCACCTGGTTGAGCATACCATCGGTAATCGTTCCTTTCTGACTAATTACATTATTGGCTACCCAACGCACGGCCTGGTTCATCGCTTCGTTGTTATGCGTAGTAGATACAATCAGGTTGCAACGCGTGATCATTCCTTTCTCATCAACCTGGTAATGGTGGGTAAGTGTGCCGCGCGGGGCTTCAATGATTCCAATTCCTTCTAACCGAGGCTTGCCTTCGCGCACTAAGTCAGAACTCATAATCTCATCATCATGCAGCAAGTCTCTCATCATCTCAGCACAGTGGAGTATTTCAATCAACCGTGCCCAGTGTGAGTAGAGTGTACTGTTGTTTACTTTCTTTCCTGTGAACGCAATGAATGCCTGCCGTTCTTTTTCAGCGAGTGGAGTAGGGATTGCATTGCAGATATTAATCCGCGCCAGCGGTCCAACCCGGTTCCAGCCTTTTTCGCGACCCACTTCTTTCAGATACGGAAACTTCATGTACGACCAGCGTTCCACACCTTCCAAAAAGTATTTCTGATAGTCATTCGTGGATACATCAGGCAACGTAATTTTTCCTTCGCTGTCAATGGCCCTTAACTTGCCATGATACAATTCCATATTGCCAGAATTGTCCACCATGCCTAAATGCCCTGAAGGAAATGCGGCAAACGTATCCATCAAGTTTCTGTTCTTCTCATGATAGCCTTTGATGAATTCAATGATCTCCTGCGACCATTCAATCATCGTGTTAATGTTTGGGATATCTTTCCCATTCAGGAAGTATTCCCGCTCTTTCGGATCGAAGGTATTGTGCATGCCCCCGGGCACAGCGGCAACACCATGAATTTTCTTACCGGCAATCGACTGAATGATTTCCTGACCGAACTTGCGCATCAGGATGCCTTTTTTGGCAAGCTCTTTATTCTCAATGGCTACTGCGAACACATTTCTTTTTTCTACGGGTGCATCTACACCAAATAGTAAATCGGGTGAAGCGAGATAGAAGAAGTGCAACGCATGTGACTGGAAAATCTGACCGTAGTGCATCAGCTTTCTCAATTTAAATGCGGCCGGTGATAAGTCTTCAGGATCAACACCTACCAATTGATCAATGGCCTTCGCGGCTGCGAGGTGGTGACTCACGGGGCAGATTCCGCATAAGCGTTGTACCAATACTGGTGCTTCCCAATAGGGGTGGCCCTGAATAAATCGCTCAAAGCCACGGAACTCAACTATGTGAAAGAATGAATCTTCTACTTTGCCGTATTCATCCAGGTGTATGGTTACTCGTCCGTGCCCTTCCACGCGGGTTACCGGATCGATGGTGATTTTCTTTTTCATTTTTAGTCGTACTTAAATTCGGAATACAGCAGAGAATAATCTTCACCCCACAATAGGCTCTTCACTACTTTCCAGATATGGTTAGGCGAAGGCGGACAACCCGGAATGGTGTAATCCACTTTTACGATTTCATTGCAACCATAAACCCGATCCAGAATTTTTGGTAAATCTTCGTGATAAGGCACGGTGTTTTCACCTTTTTCGCTGGTAACGCTATTCAGATATGCTTCTTCCAAACATTCACCCAATGGAATGGTGTTACGCATGGCGGGCAATCCTCCCCAGATGGCACATTCACCCATCACAACTAGTATGTCGCACATCTCTCTGAATTTTTTCAGGGTCTCAATATTCTCGGTATTGCAGCATCCGCCCTCCACAATACCCAAATGGCATCGCTGTGTAAATGTTTTTATATCGGTAAGGGGTGATTTATTGAATGAAACCAATTCTGCGATATCAAGGATATCAGTGTCTATGTCCAGCATCGACATATGACAACCGAAACATCCGGCCAACGAAACCGTGGCGATTGTTTTCTTTTCGAAATTGGCAACTTTGGGTTTTTCAGTAATTGTGTGTTTGAAGTGTTTCTGTGAAGATTCCATATCGAAGGCCCGGTCACCGAATGGTTTTGATAAACTTTTTCCCCGCACGATAATCGCACCGGTAGGGCACATCTTCATCGCTTTTTCAGCCTCGCTTTCAGAGAGCTTTGCTTCCTGCACATAATCAATGCCCACCTGGGTTTCGTTGCCGCGATTGATATACATGAACACACGCTTGCCATCGGAGGTAAAGACTTCTTCAACGCACCTGCGGCATTTAATGCAGCGATTGTGTTCCATCACCATGCGCTTAGGCTGATAGTCAATCAACCGATCTTTAAATAGGTGTGGAAAACGGGAGGTAGAAATTCCAAGTTCATAACCCATGTGTTGCAAGTCGCAGTTACCACTCTTCTCGCAAGCCGGACAAAAGTGATTGCCTTCAGCAAACATCATTTCCACCAATGCTTTGCGCATGTCAACCAACTCGGGAGTATTCACTTCAACTTTTAATCCCTCCTTAATACTTTCGGTGCAGGCTGGATTATAGCGGCCATTGATTTTGCACGTACACGTGCGGCAGGTGCCAAGAGGCGGATCGATATGTTTGAAGTAACACAGCGAGGGAATAAAGACTCCGTTTTCTTTGGCAGCATCCACAAGGTTACTGCCTTCCTCGGCTTCATATTTTTTCCCGTCAATCCAAAAGGTGCAGGTTGCCATGAGATTTAAGGTTTATAGCGTTCGTATTCAGCAACAGCGGTCGTATGATCAAATTTTCGATAAGTACTATTATCAGTGGCTGCAAAGCGGGATGCGAAATAGTCATTGAATTTTTCGATGGATTGAATGACTGAATTACTGGCTGTTTTACCGAGGCCGCACCGACTGGTGGTTTTCATAATGGTGCCCCAGTTTCTTAGTTCTTTGAGATCATTCATATCAGCTAATCCGTTTTTAAATCGCTCCAACTTGCGTTGAATGATAAAGTTGCCTGCCCGACAAGGAGTACATACTCCACATGACTCATGTTTGAAAAAGCTTGAAAAATTTAATAGGATATGAACCAGGTCGCGATGACTATTAAAGATCATGAAAGAACCACCACACCGGATATCTTTTTGAGCCATTAAATCCAGCATAGAAATGCGCCTGTACTTTTCCTTAACGGAGATGCATTCACCGGATGGCCCACTTACCTGGATAAAGTAGGGATCTTCGGCACCGCATTGATCCAGTAACTCAGCCACCGTTATACCCCACTCAATTTCATAGATGCCCGGAAGTTTACAATCCCCTGAAAGACTTATCAATTTAGTACCTGGCGAACCTGGCATGCCGCGTTTGAGATATTCGAAAGACCCCATTTGCAGCAAGCGCGCAACTGCAGCAAATGTTTCTACATTATTAACAACTGTGGGGAGTTGAAGATATCCTTTCTCTACGGGATAGAACCATTTCGTTCTGGGTTCGCCACGTTTACCTTCCAGCGATTCGAGTAAGGCAGTTTCTTCGCCACACACATAAGCACCAGCACCAACCTCTACACGAATGTCGAAGTTGAAACCTTTGATTCTACCTGCATCTGTGCCAAGCAACCCATTATCATGAAATGCCTGAATTTCAGTTTCCAGTTTGTTAACAAGCCAGCGATATTCACCTCGCAGGTAAATGATTCCATATTCAGCGCCCACGGTATATCCGGCAACTACCATTCCCTCCAGCACAGAACCCGGCTGATTGTTTAGTAAAACGCGATCTTTAAATGTGCCCGGTTCGCCTTCATCGGCATTGCAGACAATAAACTTTGGAGACTCTTTATAAGAACGGCAGGTATCCCATTTTTTTCCGGTAGGAAAGAAAGCCCCTCCACGACCAGAAAGTTCGGCAATACGCAATTGTTCGATGACTCCATCGGGCCCGAGGTCTGTTAATTTCTTAATTGCTTCACCACGTATGTAAGGCGCAAAGAAAATAGTCCGGTTGTTGGCAGGTGTATATCGGATGTTATCCAGCGGCTCATCCCAAATTTCTGCGGGCGATTTTCCTTGTTTCAGTTTTTGTATGATCTCTTTTACTTTGAGTGCGTTCAGATTAGTGAACGGATAGAAATCGATCAACGCAGCGGGTTCCTGGTCGCTTAATCCAATACAAGGAGTTGCGTATAGCCCAAATGTGCCGCTCGCATCAACACCGTTAAGATGAGCACCCGTTTCGCGTTCAAAGGTTTCTTTCATCCGCTCGAACCCCTTCAGCTCTGAAATGATGCTATTATTGATGTAGATGGTATGCTTACCTGCAGGTTGCTGGTGAAAGAAGTGATAAAAGGATGCTACACCTGCTACTTCAATTTCGGAAAGCTGATATTGGGCTGAAAGTTTCTTGATGGATTCTTCCGAAATGCAACCTTCCTGTAATTGATACTGCCAAAGTTCGGATAGGAGGTGGGAGCGAACCGGCTCCACAGAAAAGTGTTTTTTGGGGGCGGAATGAGTGCTCATAATAAGCCGTTTTATTGGCTATGAAGGTGAGCGTTTTGATCTTGGGGAAGTATGACGAAAGTCATGCAACCGATTGCCATTCAACGATATAAATTGACGAAATAGTTTGGAGGCTATTTCATCAATTTAAGGCGTGTCTCAGAACTTATTGTTTTGGCAGACTCTGGCGAATTAAATTCAATACGGCTACAGAAGCCATTCGAATGTTAATCATGCGATCTTTTGAGAGTTGTAGTTTTCTTGTGACGGTATGATGTTTGTCTGAGTAAGCAATCCAAATGGTTCCAACAGGTTTATCGGCTGTAGCACCACCAGGTCCTGCAATTCCGCTGGAAGCTACACCTATATCGGTATTGAATTTAGCACGAACGATGTTCGCCATCTCAATAATCGTGGGTTCACTCACGGCTCCATATTTTTCAAGAATCTCAGGCTTAACCCCGAGTTGTCGCATTTTTATTTCGTAGGCATAAGGAATCATCGTACCTAAAAAATATTCTGAACTTCCGGGTACACTGGTAATCATGTGCGACAGATATCCCCCTGTACAGCTTTCAGCAATGGAGAGAGTAAGTTTTCTTTCTTTCAACAAATGTCCGATAACAACCTCAATCGGTTCTTCTCCATATCCATAGATAAACTGACCAATTCTTTCCTTTAAACTTTCGGTAAGATCATTCGTCTCGGCTTCCAATTGCGCCAGTGAACTACCAAAACCCGTTAGTCGAAGTTTCACTTCTCCTAAACTTGGTAGATAGGCTAGCTTAATATGTTCAGGTAATGCTTTTTCCCAATCGGCAATTTTTTCTGCGAGGAAAGATTCACCCAATCCTATAGTGCGAATTATTTTATGATGAATAACGGGCAGCTGATATTTTTTACTCAAGCGCGGAATTACCTGCTCGGTCATCATTCTCTTCATCTCATGCGGCACGCCAGGCATCGACATAAAAACTTTGTCGCCTTTGTTGAACCACATACCAGGAGCGGTGCCCACAGGATTTGTAATTTTTTCGCTGGCAGTTGGTAAAGATGCCTGCAGGCGATTAAGTTCAGTTAATTCCCGGCCTCGACTTTTGAAAAACTCGGTTACTTCAGCCAATGCTTCGTCATTGATTTTCATTTCGCAGTTAAAGTATTTTGCAAGGCAGGGTTTGGTTCTATCATCGCTTGTGGGTCCTAACCCTCCGGTAATCAAAATAACATCCGCTCTTTTTTCAGCTTCCGCGAAAGCAGTAATAATTTCTGATTCAATATCACCCACCGTGGTTTTGCGAACTACTTTAATACCCACTTTGTCTAACTCCACACTCATCCATTGCGAATTTGTGTCAACGATTTGACCGTATAGGATTTCGTCACCAATGGTGAGTAGTTCAGCAAGGATTTTTTTCACAGGAATAGTTTTGGGTGCTTGGTAGAATAAGGCTGTGCAAAATAGGATACAACCTTTAGATTCCAAATAATCAGCTTAGTATAAATTGACTGGCAACGCCTACTTTTTCCTACCTTAGCCCTGAATTTTTGATATCTATGAGAAAACTAGTTATAGGCATTGCATTCGTCTTAGGCGCTTGCACAACAGCTCAGCTAAACCAGACCATATCGGATGCCAACAAAGCAATTGGTGGTGATAAACCATTAACCACGGCTGAAGTAGGCGAGGGGTTAAAGGAAGCCTTGATAAAAGGCATTTCGCATGGGTCAGACTTAGCGTCTCAGCTTGATGGCTATTTCAAGAACCCTGAAATAAAAATTCCATTTCCACCGGATGTTAAGAAAGTAGAAGATCGCCTTCGTCAGTTAGGGTTGGGTAGTGAAATAGATAAGTTTGTAATGACCTTAAACCGGGGAGCAGAAGATGCTGCAAAGGAAGCCAAGCCCATTTTTATCTCTGCTATCAAACAAATGACGATTGATGACGCCTGGGCCATTTTACGAGGTGAGCCCGATGCGGCTACTCAATACCTAAAGAGAACTACAAGTGCTCAGCTAAAAGAGAAATTCAGCCCGGTAATTCAGACTTCGTTGGATAAGGTTAACGCCACCAAGTATTACAGTGATATTGTTAATCGGTATAATAAGATTCCGTTGGTACAAAAGGTAAATCCTGATTTGAATGATTATGCTACTGATATGGCGATACAAGGTTTATTTACCATGATTGCAAAGGAAGAGAAAAACATCAGGCAAGATCCTTTGGCCCGAACTACAGAATTATTGAAACGAGTTTTTGGTTCACAAACAAAATGATATGAGCTTATTCGAAAAACATAAAGCCACGTTAACAAAGGCAATAGAAGCATTGCATGCACGCACATTTTATGCGGCTTTTCCTGAACATCCGGCTCCCGCTATCTATGGCGAAACAGCCGATGCTGATGGGCAGGCTAAGTTTAAGAACGCACTTGGAAAGAAATTTGAAGAGCTGAAACAGACAGGAGAAGTTAGCTGGGCTGGCCAGGAAGAATCTCCTTACTTACAAGAACCACTAAAGATCTCTTATCCACTTTTTTCAAGCGAGATATTAATTGATCGCGCAAAGAAAAGTTTTCATGTGTGGCGGAAGGTTAGTATAAATGATCGCACCGGAATTCTGATGGAATCGCTGGATCGGGTAAAGGCTCGCTTCTTTGAAATTGCCTATGCAACGATGCACACAACAGGCCAGGGTTATATGATGGCCTTTCAGGCTTCGGGTCCACATGCGGCAGACCGCGCGTTGGAAGCTATTGCAGCCGGCTATGAAGAGCTGAATCGTTTTCCTGCGAAAGCGTTGTGGGATAAACCCATGGGCAAATTCAATTTGCAAATCAATAAAGAGTGGCGAGCTGTGCCTAAGGGGGTCTCAGTTGTGATTGGGTGCTCTACATTTCCAACCTGGAATTCTGTGACCGGGATTTATGGAAGTTTGATTACAGGCAATTCAGTAATTGTAAAGCCTCATCCTGGAGCTATTCTTCCAATTGCAATTTTTGTGGCTGAGATTCAGAAAGTACTTGCAGAGAATAATCTTGATCCCAATATCTGTCAGTTGGCTGTTGATACGTATGATAAAATGATTACCAAAGAACTGGCGGAGCACCCAGATGTGAAGCTGATTGACTTTACGGGTAACTCTGTGTTTGGAAATTACCTGGAAGCGTTGCAAGGTAAAACTGTATTTACAGAAAAGACGGGCGTTAACTCTGTTATTCTCGATTCAGTGGAAGATATTGACAAGACTGCGGCAAACCTTGCCTTCTCGGTTAATTTATACAGTGGCCAAATGTGTACGGCTCCGCAAAATTTTTACATCCCTGAAGGTGGAATAAAAACTCCTACAGGAGTAGTGACATTCGATCAGTTTGCAGAAAAGTTCGTTGCCAACATCAATGGTCTTGTTGATAATCCGAAGGCCGGACCTTTTGTTTTAGGGGCAATTCAAAATAAAAAAACCAGCGAGCGAGTATTGGAATCAGAGAAACTTCCGGGAAAAGTCTGGTTGCAATCCCGCTCGTTTGAAAATCCAATGTTTAAAAATGCACGGGTAGCGACTCCCATTGTAGTGGAGGTTGATGCTTCCATGAAAGAGATATTCAGTAAAGAATTATTTGGCCCGATCGCATTGTTGATCAAAACAAAAAACACGGATCAGTCTATTACCCTTGCAAAGGAAATGGCCCAGCAGCATGGAGCGATTTCTTGCGGAGCATATACCACCGATCCTACAGTGAAAGAGAAAATTGCAGATGAGATGTCATTAGCGGCTACCCCGGTTTCATTTAATTTAACGGGTGGAATTTATATGAATCAAAATGCAGCCTTTTCCGATTTTCATGTAACAGGTGGTAACCCTTCAGGCAATGCATCATTTACCAATCCAGAATATGTAACGAAGCGATTTACATGGGTAGGTCATCGTGAACCAGTAAAGGCGTAATTTTTATCTTCTTCAAAAAAGATTGTGGCTAAACTAAAGCGTGCAACCTTTTAGTTTATTCAGCGTCTTACAAGTGGATAAAAATAATGAGTATGCTTTCCAGAAAAATTTTATTTCCAGTTCTTCTATTTGCAATTGCTTTTAACTCACACGCTCAAGGCGTAGGAATTCCATCCAAAAAAGGAGGAATCGGATTTGGCAACTTGCCCGTTTTCACAGGCTTGCGCTTTAATTATCGCGATAAAAACGTTGAGAAAATAAATGGTATTAATGTCACCATCTGGCAACCGAAAGATGAGGACGACCAGACGGGTACTGTAAATGGTATTTCCATTGGTTTGCCATTGGCAATGGGTACCGAAAACAGAAACGGATTAGGCATAGGCATTTTTGGAGTTGGAGCAAAAAATAATCTTTCCGGTATTAACCTGGGTGGACTGGGTATTGGTGCAGGCGGTGATGTAAAAGGATTGAATATAGGTGGACTTGGAATTGGTGCAGGTGGAAACCTGGTGGGTATCAGTGTTGGAGGATTGGGTGTCGGTTCAGGTGGTGATGTTAAAGGAATTAATCTGGGCGGCTTGGGTGTTGGTGCTGGTGGTAATCTTAAGGGGTTTAGTTTCGGAGCGTTAGGCGTTGGTGCAGGAGAAAATGTTTCGGGTATTACCATTGGCGGACTTGGAGTTGGGGCAGGTGAAAATCTTTCAGGAATAAATATTGGTGGCTTAGGTGTAGGCGCAGGTGGAACCGTGAGCGGAATTACATTCGGTGGATTGGGTGTTGGTGCGGGTAAAGAATTGAAAGGAATAGCCGTTTCGTTATTGGCAGTAGGCAGCGCAAAAGTGACGGCATTTGTAATCGCGCCTATGGCAGGCAGCCAGGATATGAAGGGATTGATATTAGCCCCTGCTTATATGAAAGTAGGCTATACGAACAAGAGTAAGAATGACGGTGTGGAGACACGTGAAGATATGGA
>JBEBJH010000366.1:0-2969 GCA_040079965.1 Cyclobacteriaceae bacterium | reverse complement strand
AGCAAGCTCCTTGTTGGCAATGCTTAACTCCACAGCCCGTTTTTCCCGCTCATCATTTTGAAAGGCGAGTTCTTTGTTGGCTACGCTTAACTCGGCAGCGCGCTTTTCTTTCTCATCATTCTGAAAGGCGAGTTCTTTGTTGGCAACACTTAACTCAGCAGCCCGCTTTTCTTTCTCATCATTCTGAAAGGCGAGTTCTTTGTTGGCTACGCTTAATTCGGCAGCCCGCTTTTCCTTCTCATTATTCTGAAAGGCGAGTTCTTTATTCTTGGCCTCCACTTCTTCATTCTGCTTTACCAACAGCAGGGCCTTACCTTGTAATTGCTCATTGGTAATCCTCAATTCTTCCTGCTGAGTCTTCAACTCGCTTGCCTGCGATTGAGATTGTTCCAGTAATTCCACGGTTCTTGTTGAGGCTTCAATGGTATTTAATACAATACCAATGCTTTCGGTTAGCTGATTCAGAAAGTCAAGGTGGGTTTCACTAAATAAATCCAGTGAGGCAAGTTCAATCACCGCCTTCACGTTGTTTTCGAAAAGCACCGGCAAAATAACCAGGTGCGCTGGTTTTGCCTTTCCCAATCCGGAGGTTATCTTAATATACCCTTTAGGACTCGTTAGCAGGATCCGCTCTTTTTCAAAAGCACACTGCCCCACGAGCCCTTCGCCCATGGAAAATTCTTTCAAATCGCTTAGTTCATTAGTGTAGGCATAGGCTGAATACAATTTTAATTTGACGGTTTGCGTACGGTCATCAGTTTTTAAAATATAGAAGGCACCATAGTGCACCGCAACAACATGCGCTAACTCAGAGAGTATCCGTTTCGTTACGGTGTTCAAATCCTTTTGGCCCTGCAACATCACGGCAAACTTGGCGAGGTTAGATTTGAGCCAATCCTGATCCTGATTTCTGATGGTAGTCTCGCGCAGGTTGGTGATCATCTGGTTGATCGTATCATTGATCTTTCCACTCAAGCCAACTTCATCAATTGGCATAAGCACGGTAAAGTTTCCATTTTTTACTTCGGTGAGAACACGTAGCAATTCTTTCGAATTGAAAGGTTCATGAAGTGCACCGTCAAGGGCTTTTTTTAAGAGCCCGGTTGCGGATTTTTTTGATTTCTTCCTGTCTCCATTAGTTGAAAGAATTCCTGCATCAGTTGTTTTCAAAGTAGGCGGCTTGGTAGCATTTATGAAGGACGTGCCAGGACTTCTTCCATAATTTGTATGCCAGTGCTTCTTCAAAATCTAATACCTGAAGCGGGTATTTCAGAACTCCATAAGGTATTGGAAAAGTATTGTACGTAAATAACTGGTGTAGTGGCTTTTTAGGAGGGTGAGTGAACTGATTTCTCTCTAGCCGTTGGCTTTGGTTTTTCTTAGCAATAATCAGCATGTAAAGGGAATGTTATTGCTGCCGGAATTACAGTATGGGGAATTTTCTCCACACAAATTATCTGAATTTGGTGGCATCTTACGCAAACAACCCAGGTGTACTACACCTTTAAATCTGCGGTAAGCAGGTGACTAGGTGTCTACACCTTAAAGCTTGCGTAAGTAGGTGTAGGACACCTGCTCGCAGCCCGTTGGTAATGATCACCAACGAATGCAGGGTCTAGTCACCAATTTTTACTCTAGGCTCTCTTGGATGCAATATCCCGCGCATATTAATATGATCGCCCTCTCTCATTTTCATTTTTTCACCGTTCATCTTAAAGCACATGCCATCCATATTCACCTTTGTTCCATCACTCATGATCATTTGTTTTTGCATGGGGGAGGATACAGAGTCTTTAATTATGATCATCTTGCCATCCGTCATCATAATCCCGTCCACTTTCGACATATCCTGTTGAACAGAGTCGATCAGGATAGGTTGAGTTTTGTAAACAACGGTGTCGCTTTGCGCGAATGCCGCAACCGAAAAAGCGAGTGCTGACAATACAAAAATTACTTTTTTCATTTTAAATTGGTTTAATAAGTTCGTAATTGAGTCGCTCACCTTTACATCCTTATGAGCGCGTTTCTATAGCATAAAGGAGAGGCTATTAACCACCTGAAGTACTACACAATTCTGCTAATTGATTGCATTATTCACAGATGTATACAATCCGTCAAACCAGGTGTCCTACACTTGAAGCCTGCCTGCTGTAGACAGAATGTAGGACAGCTATAGCAATTAGAAATAAAATCTATTTCAATTTCAATCATCTCTCCGCGCCAAATAACAAGAAGATCGAAGACTCTATCCTATGGCGCGTTTATCTTTCTCTATTATACCACGCCCCGACATGTCGGGGCGTGGCTACAAACATGCAACCCCTCCGGGGTTGTGATTCGAGTTTCTTATATGTGCTAACAGGAACTCAACGTAACGCCTAGCGTTACAAGCGCGTTGGCCAGACAATCCGCCAGTTGGCGGATGTCTTGACTTTTTTTCCCTGCCTGCCGGCAGGCAGGGTCCTTTTTTGTGCCTGCCTGCGCGTAGCCGCTTCGGCTTAGGCAGGTCAAGACAAAAAAGGACAAAAAGAAATAGGTTAACCAGGTTAATTTTTGTTGAACAGCAAAACGAGAGCTGCATGCCGAGCTTGTATCGTCTCTTGCAGGATACGATACTTGACAAATAAGTAGCTTTCTTCGGAAGTAAAACGCTGAGCGAAAGGTGCATCAATGAATGCAGGCATTAAGCGAAGGATCCCCCATTAGTAAGGGGATCCTTCGCTCAGAGTGGATACTTGATAAAGAGCAGGTTCATTATTTACTTCCTCTATCGCGATTACTAGTGTGCTTCTTTATCCGCTCAGGATTGAGGAGCAATGCTGAGCGGGGCAACTTAGACACTACTGCAACTCAAAGTGTTGAATAGGGTCACCGCACATCTTGTACAGTACTCCTGCACATCCCAAATGGTACAAGTGCGCATCCGAAATGGTACGCCTGCACATTTCGTTAGGTATTCCCGCGCATCT
>JBEBJH010000365.1:0-2971 GCA_040079965.1 Cyclobacteriaceae bacterium | reverse complement strand
CAGGGTAAACTCTCCGTAGACGATGACATCCGCAAATACCTTCCCGAAATTCACGACTTCGGCACACCCATCACCATCCGTCAGCTGATTTATCACACCAGTGGTCTGCGCGACCAATGGAACCTTCTCGTGATGGCCGGGTGGAGAATGGATGATGTGATCACGAAAAATCAAATCCTGCGCTTGATTGGCCGCCAGCGCGAGTTGAACTTTAAACCGGGCGATCAGCACAACTATTGCAATACGGGCTATACACTGCTGGCAGAAATTGTGAGCCGCGTGTCAGGCAAATCCTTTCCGCAGTGGACGAAGGAAAATATTTTCGTTCCACTCGGCATGAACAATACCCTGTTTTATGATGACCATGAACGCATCGTACCCAACCGTGCCTATTCCTATTATTACGATGTAGATGGCTACAAAAAATCGGTACTGAATTATGCCAACGCGGGGGCCACCAGTTTATTCACCACCGTGGAAGACCTGAGCAAATGGGCCATGAACTTCGAAAATGTTAAAGTAGGTAATGCCAACGTGATGGCGATGATGGAGCAGCGCGCCATCCTCAACAAGGGCGACACGATCAGCTATGCCTTCGGACAGGTGATTGATAACTACAAGGGATTAAAGTCCGTTTCGCATGGTGGTGGCGATGCTGGCTATCGTACCTTCTTATTGCGTTTCCCCGATCAGAAATTTTCCGTTTCTGTTTTCAGCAACCTGGCCTCCTTCAATCCCTATCAACTGAGTTACACCATTGCCGATGTCTACCTGGGCGACTTACTGAAAGAAGACACTACCAAAAAAGAAACGCCACCACCTGCGCCAGAAGAGAAGCCTGCCTTCGATCCATCGACATTAACGCTGAGCGATTACACCGGACGGTTTTATAGTGCCGAGTTGGAAACGTTCTATGAGTTTGAAGTGAAGAACGATACGTTGGTGGCGCATCACCCACGCCATGATGATTTCAAACTTACTCCCGTTAAGCAAGACAGCTTTGAGGCAGGAGCCTGGTGGATGGGTAATCTGGAATTTACGCGCGATGCTTCCCGCAAGGTAACCGGAATGAAAGCCAGCAACGGCCGGGTTATGAATTTGGTTTTTGTAAAGGAGAAGGCGCGGTAGTAGGGAGTAGCATTCGATATGGTCGAATCTTAGTATGAAAATTGAAGAGCGGTGGCCGTCCGCCAGTTGGCGGATTGTGATTTTAGCTTCTTATATATCACCTCCAGCGTTGAACCATAATTGTTCAAGTTAACTCATCCCCTCTCCTTTGGAGAGGGGATGGGGTGAGGTCTCTCAAAACCTCAACAATCTTCACCATCGCCAGCGTATCCAGTTTACAATACTCGCGTAGCGCTTGCCGCTGTATAGTGGCTGTAACCGCATCCTGATGTTTCAATTGTGAATAAACCAAACTAGCCATGCTGCCTTCCTGTATGTCCAGTTCATCATAGCGCAGTTCCTGTACCAGCACCGGCAACACTGCTTTAATAGAATAACTTCCCTTAAAGTCCGGGTGATAATACCACTGCTTGCGGAACGGAATCATCAGGTCAACAATCCGTGTGCTCAGGTTGTCCAGCTTGGGAGCCTGTTCAGGAAACAATTCTGCCAGTTCGTTAAGTCTGCTCTTTTCAAAACTCATGTTATAGCAAACGATGCTACCCTTGTTGCCCAGGTGCAAGAGCAATGCTTCGGTAAACTCTTTTCGCGGATCATGTAATCCGTCCCCGAGAAATTCATAATGTTCAAGGGTTCCTCCGGGTTCGTGTTGCACATGCAATGAAAACTGAAAGGGAATTTGTTGATACGGCCGGCTGTGATCAAACTCGGGGATGCCCGGCATCATCGTTTCAAAATCTAAAAAGTAAAGCGGGTAGGTAAGGGTCACTAAAAATTGTTGCAGGGCTTCGCGGTCCATATGAACGGCACCCGAGCGGTGCTGGGCAAGTTGCAGGCTGGCCGTGGTGTTCAGTTCATAGTCATCGGGTATCTGATCAAGCTGGTGATAGCCTTCTGCATAGAGTTTCCAGCCCGCACTCCGCGCCAATTCGAACACAGAATTTTCGGTTGGTACGTGAGCCCAGCAATAATTCATAAAATCGCAAGGGTAGGGGGCAACACAATGCGGACCAATATCTATTATGGGTTCGGTGCCGCTGCTGAGCATTGCTTTGAGCTCGGCTACTTTCTGGGCGATCGTTTCCTGTTGTTCAAGTACTTCTTCCAGTACAGATTCGGTGGAAAACAATTGTTTTATGTCCAGCGCCCCTTGCCGCACATAATTATTATAGAGGTAGATGATGGAGATCTCGCTGATGGGCAGGCCGCTGTTTTTTAAAACATAGTATTGCAGGGCAGCATCCTGAATGTGTTGTGGTTTTACACGCGTGGTGCTCTTCACTTCAAAGGCATACCATTGGGTTCCGTTTTGTACTAAGATATCTAATGCGCACAGCACACCTTCATATTGAAAGGTGGCTTCGTAGAGGATGGTTTCGCCCCGCGCGATGAGTGCCTGCGTTTTCTTAACGGCCAGGTGATAGGAATAAAAGTCGGGTGGAGTTACATCGATGCCATAGTTAAAAAGTTTGCGGGCGAGTTCGCCTACACTGGTGCCGGCATCGAGAATGGCTTGTTGCTTTTCATCTGCGGGGTTGCGTAAGGAAGGTTTATGTTTATGCAGAAACAAACGCTTAGGGCACTGGCATCCATACATGAACGTAGACTTCGAAAGCAGGTGTTTCTCCAAGCGGTGATAGAGGTTATAGTTGTGCTGAAAGGTATGATATTCTCTTTGTTTTAGAATTATTCCTCCAGTCAATCGATCTTCCCCTCTCTCCCGATAGCTATCGGGATGGAGCGGGGAAAGGCTTGCCAACCGCATCCGCCAGCTGGCGGAGTAGGTTGGGGGTGAGGGATCAGGAAAGAACATCAGTCGGCTGAGTAGGCTGGGGGTGAAGCC
>JBEBJH010000122.1:0-14087 GCA_040079965.1 Cyclobacteriaceae bacterium | reverse complement strand
AGTTTGGCTTGCGTAATCGCATGTCGATTTTAAGTGAGGCTTTTGCCCACGAACGGTTTTATCAGCGAATTCATTCAACCTATACGTTTGTCTCAGAAATTTTAGCCTATACAAATTCACACCCGAAAGAAATTATTGAAACAAATAAACGCGCAGAAGCAGAAACCATTCAGGCCGCATTATCTGGTGCCGGAAAAGCAAAAAAAGGTGTGCACTTTAAAATGGTTCCGCTCGAAAAGCTACCCAACTTTATTTCCTACGATTACCTTCAAAAGAACAAAGCGGATGGCACTAAAGAATTCGTGCGTACCGGAAAAATTTCCAGGTTTGATGACGTTACCTACCATGCGCGTTTCGAACCTACTGTTGAAAGCACAGTTCCTAATGGCTACATCATTCCGGCTGCGTTTTCAAAACTGGCTGAAAATCTGATCCTGCATGGGGTGAAAGTAGATACACTTACCAAATTTCAATCGTATAAAGGCGAAATATTTCAAATTGAAAAATTTGAAAAAGCTAAACAGTCTTTTCAGGGGCATGCAATGGCTCAGGCAGAGGGAAAATTTGTTGGTGCAACTCGTAAGTTTAAAAAGGGTGATTTTTTAATAAACACAGCCCAGCCACTGGCTAATCTGATTTTTTATTTACTTGAGCCACAGTCGGATGATGGCCTGCTTACCTGGAATTTTCTGGATGAATACATCGAAAAGAATAAAAAAGAAAACCAATCGGTAGAGTATCCCGTTTTTAAGTACATCAAATAAAATCTAATCTTTATGCCAAACTCGCATGTAATCGATTACCAGATAAAAGGTGAAAGCATTCAAATTGTGGAAGTCGAACTGGACCCCACGGAAACCGTGATTGCGGAAGCAGGAGCTATGTTGTTTATGGAAGAGGGAATAATGTTTGAAACAAAAATGGGTGATGGATCAAATCCAAGCCAGGGATTATTTGATAAACTGCTTTCAGCCGGTAGCCGGATGCTTACTGGCGAATCGCTCTTTATGACGCACTTTACCAATCGGGGAAACAGAAAGGCAAAGGTAGGATTCTCCGCACCTTATCCAGGCACAATTATTCCTGTGGATTTAGCAACCAGCCCCAATCATGAATTAGTTGTTCAGAAGGATGGATTTTTATGCGCTGCCTATGGCACGAAGTTATCAATTGTTTTCAATCGTAAAATTGGTGCAGGGCTTGTGGGTGGTGAGGGATTCATCCTTCAAAAGCTTTCAGGCGATGGCAAGGCGTTCGTTCACGCAGGCGGAACAGTGATTGAACGAACTCTTAATAATGAAACGCTCCGTGTCGATACAGGCTGTGTGGTTGCCTTTGAATCGCATATTGATTTTGATGTGGAGTCTACAGGGAGTTTAAAGTCAATGGTGTTTGGTGGTGAAGGAATCTTTCTGGCAACACTCCGCGGCAGCGGTAAAGTATGGCTCCAATCGATGCCCATTAGAAAACTTGTTCAGGCTTTATCACCTTACGGGAGAAACTCAAGAAAAGAATCAAGCTCACTACTTGGTGGATTGCTGGAAAGCTAATATCTCTTATTTAGCCTTGGGATTAGGGAAGGCACTTCCTTTTTATACTGAATGTATTGAGCACCAAATTGCTGAATAAGCTTCGTCTCTTCCAGGTAAATACCAATAGGAAGGTAAACAAAAATGCAAACTGTACTCAATAGAGTAGCCGTGGTGGGAGTGAAAAGGAAAAATCCTATCACAATCAGGATTGTGCCACTATAAATCGGGTGCCGTACATAGTTCAGTATTCCGGACCGGCTGAATTTTATTTCTTCCTGGCTGAATCCTATAAAAGACAATGCATCGTGTTCTTTAAATGCCCGACTAACAATTATTACTCCAAATGTTGCTAGCATCAAGCTCAGATAGCGGATTATTCCCTGCGGGTTTATTAACAGTTCTCCCCCAATCACCGTATTGAGAAACAATAACCCCAGCAATCCTACAGTAGAAAGAAGAGAATAAATTATCCGATAAAATCGAAATCCACCTTGAAGGAGGTACTTGAAAAAGATCTTCACTCGATCAGCTGCTAACACACTATGAATAGCAAAATAAATTGTCCAACCCAGCGCTAATAATCCATATCCAGTCATCCCCTTAAAGGTAGAATCTTGTATTCAAAAGTGGCTCAGCAAACACAATAAAAAGACAAAACCTGAGTAACTTCGAACCAAACAGGTTCTCAATGCCTCAATTAAAAATCGGATTAATTCGGGAAGGAAAAGTGCCACCGGATTTGCGTGTGCCCTTTACCCCCCTACAAGTCGAAGAAATTCGACAGCGTTTCACTCACGTAAAAGTCGTTTGCCAGGAAAGCCCGTTTCGAAGTTTTAAAGATGATGAATTCAAGCAACTGGATATTGAAGTGGTAAAAGAAATTAGCGATTGCGACATCCTGATGGGAATTAAAGAAGTGCCGATCGCTAATCTGGTAGCCGACAAAACATATCTATTCTTTTCGCACACCATCAAAAAGCAACCCTACAACCGGAAGTTATTACAGGCAATACTTAAAAAAAATATCCGGCTAATAGATTATGAGGTACTGAAAGATACGCAGGGAAATCGCCTGGTGGCCTTTGGGCGTTTTGCCGGAATTGTTGGCGCTTACAACGGGTTGATGACTTACGGAAAGCGCTACAACCTGTTTTCTCTTCGAAGAGCCTTTGAATGCTTTGATATTAATGATTTGAAACTTGAGTTAAGAAAAGTAAAACTGCCACCCATTAAAATAATCTTAACCGGGGCCGGTCGGGTTGGCAAAGGAGCCATGGAGACATTAGATACGGCTGGTATCCGGAAAGTAAACGCAGCCGACTTTCTGACCAAAGCGTTTGAGGAGCCAGTATACACACAACTGAGCAGTGCTGATTATCACGAGCGAAAAGAGGGTGGGCATTTTAATCGTGAAGAATTTCATCGTAACCCAGAACGATATACTTCTCTCTTTGCGAGGTACACAAAAGTAGGTCAACTACTTTTAGCCGGTGCGTATTGGAACCCGAAAGCACCAGTACTTTTTACGCGTGAAGACATGCTCGATCCGGATTTCAAAATGAAAGTAATCGCTGACATTACCTGCGACATCAACGGATCGGTGCCCAGCACGAAGAGAGCCAGCACCATTCCTGATCCACTTTATGATTATGACCCTGCAACAGATTCAGTACTGCCCGCGTTAAGTGATGAACGTTATATCACTACTATGGCTGTAGACAATCTTCCATGCGAATTACCCCGAAGCGCCTCGGAAGAGTTTGGCCGGGATTTAATTGATCGAATTCTAAAACCCTTACTGGTTGGAGATGTAGACGGCATTATTAAACGGGGAACTGTTGCTGAAAAAGGAGCCCTGACTAAGGAGTTTAAATACCTGGAAGACTACGTTTCGGCAACTGAGTAAATGATAATCGCACCAGTATGTTATTATATAACGTTACGTTTGGGATAGATAAACAAATAGAAGTGGAATGGATTGCCTGGATGAAGGCGAATTACATTCCAGCCATTATGGAAACCGGGTTGTTTTCAGACTACAAAATGTACAAAGTCCTGACACACGAGGACGAAACTTCAGTCTCATACAGTGTTCAATGCTTTTCAGGTAGTATTGAGCAAGTACTAAAATACCTGAATGAGTTTGCCCCCTCTTTGGTAGAAGCTCACAGGATACGCTTTAAAGACCAGCATGTAGCTTTTAATACTTTGCTGGATGAAATCTAACTGACCTTCAATATTTCCCGTATCTGCCCGGCTTCCAGGTGGCAATTAATCCATTCTGAATCCAGATGGGCGTTATACTTTTTATAAAACTCAATGGCAGGCGTGTTCCATTCCAATACTTGCCACATCATTCCTGTACAGTTCTCGTCTAACACCTTCTTCATTGTGATATCAAATAACTCCTTTCCGATCCCTTTACCTCGTTGAGATTGCGTTACAATGATATCCTCGAGATAAAGCCGTTTGCCCTTCCAGGTTGAATACCGGTAATAGTAGAGTGACAAGCCTTGAATGACTGCTCCTTCTTCAGCAACAAAAAATCCATAAATCGGATTGGTCCCGAATCCATCAGCCTCCATCATAGCCAACGTATTTGAAACCTCATGAGGAGCCCGCTCGTATTCCGCCAGTTCTTTAATTAACTCCAGCACACGTGGCAGATCTCCTTTTTTTCCAACTCTTATTGTCACCATAGTTTAATAAATGAAAAAGCCCCTTGCGGGGCTTTTGTGAAATCTTGAAATGAATCAATACTCCCAAAGATTGTGCTCTTTCTCCATCATTCGCATTTCCTCTTCCCACCGGGCAAATACAGATTCTCCATAACTGCGACCATTCATTTCATAAATCTGTTGAATGGTCCGATCATTTGGATTTTCTACTTTTACGATTACCCCATGGAACAGTCTTAATTTAAATGCATCGGTAAAGGTTCTGTTCTCTGCAGGATTGTAACGATTTCTCCATAATACCTTTTCACGTTCTTTCCAGTCTTTACTATGAGCCGTTTTCTCTACCAAATTAAAGAAATCCTTGTATTGAACATAGGCTATCGGGTTAATGTCTGTTGAGCCTGATTTCTGAGCTTGTAAACCGATAGCTTGAATATCATAATACAATCTTGATCTCCTCTTATCAAAGATTACATCTTCAATAATTGTAATGGCCACAATTTGATCTTTCGTAAAGTATTCTGTCTGGCTTCCTGCTAACTCCCACCACTGAGTATCCGTAGGGAGATTTCCTTTGTTGTCATTGCGGGTAGACTGATAGTTTTTTCCATTAAAACTAGCCGTCTCACTTGAGAAATAAGATTTCTTAGCATCGAAAGGTGGCTCAACTATAGCCAGATTGCTTACCAAAATCTCTTCAGCTTTTCTTACATTTTTAATTGAGTCATCATAGGCGGTCATTGTACCATTCTGGATGCTCTTGATCAAAAAAGCCGCTATGTCCGATTGGGCTGACTTAAACCCGGCATTCTGCTTTTCATTCAAATCAACAATTCGCTCTACTCTGAAACGGTATAATTGTTCATAGTATGGAATCCGTTCAGTAGAATTCGGATTATATACCGTATCCTGTTGAGCAGTAGCAACACCAGCCAAGCCAATAGACAAAAGAAAAATACTTACAAATTTCATTTTCATTATTATTTACCCATAACGTAAACGCCTTCCAACTTCGCGTTCACAGGCTTATTGTCTGCATCGCCCGGATCCCAGGTAGAGCGAACAACCTGCACGTTGAAGACGGAGAAACTATCTCCAGCTCTAAGGCCATATTTATTTATTTCAATAGTACCAGAATTCAACGTGATTGGAGTTTTACCAGTAATCTGCAAGGTCATACTTACAACGCGGTAACCAGCATCTTTCTGATTCTGACGCTTAAAAGTTTCATCAGAAATATCAGGTATAAGGCGAACAATAGAAGTTCCTGGCGGAATACCCCTCTTTACATCGTATTCACCATTACCTACCTGCAACTTAGCCACAGGGCTGGGAACGGATTTGGCTTTGAATTGCTTCACCTCGATCTGCGAACCATTTACTGATACGCGCACATCCATTTGAGGACGGGTAGGAATCAGCACGAACTTACCTGCGCCTTGCTGTACCACCTTACCCTGATCACCAGGAACACTTAAGGAAATACCAGACGATTCTGCAAGACCCTGCACACTAACGGACATTTCATTACCGCAATCCAGATAAAGCGTACTGGCACTTTCAGATTCAAATTTAGCAACTGGTTTAGCAACCTTGTATCTAATTACCTCCTCATATGGCTTACCTTTAATATTAATCTTAACCTTATAGGAAGCATCAGCTAATCCGTTTTTATCATAGGATCCACCACTCGTCCTGAACTTTATTTTACCCATCTGCAATCCTGTAATAGGATCTTTTTCAACCTTTAACGGTGAGCCATCTTTAAACATTTCAGAGGGTACGTCTGAACCAGCTGCAATAAATAAGTCAGCGGAATACTCGGCACCTGCAATCAATGTATTGGATTCGGCACGAACCATCGGAAATACTACGTCTGCCTTAAATACCTGGCCTTCTGCAATTGCGAACAAGGAATCCAGGGCAACCATTTCATATTCCATAACCTCCGTTTGCATCTGGCTCACTGTAGCAATAGCAGCCATGGTAGGAGTTCCTTCAAATGTGAACTGAAGAAAATTCTTATCCAGTTGATTGGTGTTATTCTTAAACTCATCGTAATCCTGAGCCTTTTTAGTAAGCGGTGCAAAAGGAGTTTTCAAGCCCATAATCTTATTGAGCTCCGTTACAAAATTGGTCAACTTCTTTTCAAACTCAATACCTTCCTCAGGCTTTTGTTCATCAAGCATAAGTTCCTCGGCACGATTTGTATTCGTCACCAATTCCTCACCTTCAATGGCAGCGCCATCAGGCTCTTTTTTCATTTTCTCCTTTAGATCATCCAGATAGGCTATAGTCGATTTCGAGAGATCCCTAACCTGCTTTGCCTTATCCTTAGCGGCAACAACTTTCGCGTCCTGACTTGTCGAAGCAAGGATACCCGTCAATTTATTTTCATTGGTAGTATCATTCTCCTTAATCATTTTAACCAGTGTATCGTCAATGATGGCAAATTTTTCAAGTACCGCATTACTTACGTTTAGCGCGAGAAGCGCAGTAAGTACCAGGTACATCATACCGATCATTTTCTGCCTGGGTGTTTCCTTGCCACCTGCCATGGTCTTTTTAGTTTAGTTGGTTAGAAATAGAAAGAAACATTAAATTAATTGCTGCCTTTCATAGCAGTCAACATACCACCGTATACCTTATTTAAGGCAGTTACATTAGCCGTAAGGGTACCCAATTCTGAAGTAAACTTAGAAGTGTTTTCACCCACTTTAGAAAGACCCTGCATAGCACCGGTAAGACTCTCATAGAACTTATTCATGTTCTTCACATGAGAATCCGCATCCTTCAATTCCATTTCATAAATAGTGTTCAAAGCCGCCAGGTTTTTGGTAACCTTTTGCACTTGAGCATGGTACTCACTGGTGTCCTTAGAGGCATCAGCCATTGCCGTTACCGCTTTCATAGCAGTACCATAAGACTTATTCATTTCCATCAAGGCAGAAGAAGCTGACTGAACGTTTTTAGCGTATTCGTTTGTAGCTACAGCTGCATTGGAGAGATTATTCATTTGAGAAGCCGAAGTGGCAAGATTGGTAAGGCCTTTACCCAGGTTATCGAGAAGATTTTGATCTACCTTGGCGGTCTTTAGCATTTCATCAATCTTAAGAAGCGGAGAATCTCCACCTGCCGGACGATTGCTGATACGGGTGGCGGTAGGGTTTACCGGTCCTTCATAATCTTCAGCCAATTCAGGATATACTTTTGACCAATCTGGTTCTTCGTGCTTAGGTTCAAAAGCACTCAGGAAGAAGATACCTGCTTCCACGCTCAAACCGATCATCAACATTGCATTAGCTCCCTCTAAGTGTAAGATTTTGAAAAGTGCTCCGATAATTACAACCGCTGCACCAATACCGTAAACTTTGGGCATGATGGTTGTGAAGAATAACGAGACAAATCCGCCTTTTTTCTTTGCCATGGTTCTTTAAAATTTAAGTTTAGTCCGATTTTTTATAAATATAACCAGAGTTTTTAATTATTGAAATTCAGCACCCGATGACCGGCCTAAGTTGGTCATTGCACAACGGAAACCAATATAAGCCCGGGTTGAATCCTTGTACTCGTACGTTCTGGTTCCTGTCTCAAGATAGTAGGCAACATCCTTCCACGAACCACCACGAACAACTTTTCTTGCATTATATCTTTCTTTAGAATTCCCCTCACGATCGTAGGCGTTCTTATCAATATACTGAGGGTTCAGATCCCAAACGGTAGGAACTGATGCCGGATTGAAATCGTCCAAACACCACTCGGCAACGTTACCTGACATATCAACTAATCCATAATCATTAGGGAAATAAATACCTACGGGAGCCGTGTAAGCAAAACCATCATCATAGAAGTTTCCACGACCGGGTTTGAAGTTAGCAAGCATACAACCTTTTGAGTTACGGATATAAGGGTTTCCCCAAGGGTACTTAGCCATATCACGACCTCCACGGGCTGAATATTCCCACTCTGCTTCTGAAGGCAGACGGAACGCAGGCATAGGGGGCTGACCACCATTAACCTGTCTCCATTCATTTAAGAAAGCTGATCTCCATTTTCCGAAGAAATTAGCAGCCTCCCAACTTACGCCCACTACAGGATAATCCTGGTAGCCTGGATGTTGCCAATAATAATCAACCAGCGGATCGCCCATGTGGTGAGAGAAGTCTTTCATCCACACGGTAGTGTCCGGATAGTACTTTTCCATGAACTCCTGCTGACCAATTTGTGCAAAGTTCGTAAGTCCTTCTGCTCCGTTGGGATCTAGAAAGAATGTAGTGAACTGAAGGTATTCATCATTGGTAATCTCAGTTTCATCCATGAAAAGAGGACCAATTGTAATCTGTTTATTGAAGTTAATCTGAGTCGAAGCTGGATCCTCATCGGCCTGACCCATATGAAAGGTGCCTGCTGGAATTGGAACCATCCCGTAAGGAATGACCATGGACCATCCTTCTCTTCGCTCGAGCGTGGATTGACCCACTACTTCACCCTGGGCATCGCCACCTTTTTTGCCACCGCCCAGTAAGCCGCAACCACCAAGCATTGTTCCTGCCCCCAGAATTAAAGCATAGTACAGAACCTTTGGAGAAACTATTTTCTTCATACTTTTTTTATTAGATCCAGTCTTTCGGTTTACTAAAGCCAACGATACAGACCCGAAAGTTATTCTTTTTCGCCTTTTTTTTAAATTACAGAGATACCAAATTCAATAAAATCTTGAAAAAACCCAAATAATTAACCGATTAGTGTCTGTAACGGGGTGTTCTCACCACCTTTTTACCGATAGCCGGGTTTACAGGAAGTTCATATGTGAGCAAAAATTCATGCGAGGTTGGTTGTTTCGCATCCTGATCTTTGATCACATAATCCAATCCATACCCCAGCTTCAATGATTTATCTTTTAGAATACTATATCCCAACATAAGTATAGCTGCTTCTGATTGCCTAAACGCCAAACCGCCCCACATCGTATCTTTATAGTAGGCTAATCCACCCAGGTCAAAAGTGGTTTTGGTAAAATCTGATTTAATCAAGGTCGAAAACTGGAATCTTAAATCAAAGTTGAGCTGATAATAGTACCCGCCCGTGATATACATGTGAGTCTCCAGGGCGTTGCGTTGGCTCAATCCAAAATCAAAAGTCGATTTGATAAGGTGGTTAAAGCTAACTCCGGCATAATACTTTTCGCGCTGCATGAAAACCCCAGCCCCAAGATCCGGACGAACCTGAGACTCTTTGCCTGAACTCTTTAATAAAGGATCATTGGGATCGATAGGCCGGTATTGATCAAAATTTATCGTTTGGGAATATAAGCCAGTCATTATTCCAAAACTTAGTTTGGTGTCCTTTAAAGCGAGGTGATAGGCATATGATGCCTGGGCCTGAAGATTATTCTGTGGCCCCAACCGGTCATTAACAATATAAGCTCCGAAACCGCTCTTGATTTTATTTATTGGAGCCGAGAGACTTACAATCTGTGTCGTGGGTGCTCCACCTCCACCATAGGTAGGCTGATATCCTAACCACTGGCTTCTGTGAATAGCCGTTAGTTTAGTCACTCCTTCAACGCCAGCATAACCCGGATTGTAATACATGGTATTAAACATGTAATGCGTAAACTGGGGGTCTTGCTGGCCAAACGAATCATTAAAAAATACTCCGGTCAGTAAAAGTAAAAAATAGACTTTCTTCACAGTTTCTTATTGAACAGGACTTAAAGATAAATTAATTCTCCATACACTTTCAATCAGAATGTAATTAAAGTGTAATAAAATAAGAGTCCTGGTAAAAACGTAAGGGTTAATTAGTTATTTGATTCCGTTAGCAGCTTTTATATATAGCTCCAGTGCCCCGGTCATCGATGGGGCATTTGGCAATGGGGCCTCAATGTCCAGAATCAAACTTGCTTCTTTTACTGCCTTGGCGGTAGATGGGCCAAAGGCGGCAATCCGGGTGTTGTTTTGCTTAAAATCCGGAAAGTTTATATAAAGAGAGTTAATCCCCGATGGGCTGAAGAAAGCCAGGATATCGTAATAAACATTTTTAAGATCGCTTAGGTTAGCAGCCACCGTGTGATACATGATGGCTTCGGTGTAATGGAACCCGTTCTCAGTAAGAAATTCAGGAATGTCATTTTTACGGATATCTGAGCAAGGGAAAAGAAACTTCTCGTTCTTATGTTTCTTGATGATCTCCAACAGATCCTTGGTGTCTTTTAATCCCGCAAAGATTTTTCTTTTACGGATTACAATGTACTTCTGCAGATAGTTAGAGGTCTGATCCGAAATGCAAAAATATTTCATCTCTGGGGGCATCTCTAGTTTTAACTCCTGGCAAATCTGAAAATAATGATCCACCGCATGCCTGCTGGTAAAAATAACTGCCGTGTGTTGAAGGATGTCCACTTTCTGTTTTCTGAATTCCTTGATAGGTACTGCATCTACCTGGATAAAGGGACGAAAGTCAATCTTAAGATTGTATTTCTCTGCAAGTTTGAGATAAGGTGAGTTTACATCCGTGGGAGCCTCCTGAGTGACTAGAATGCTTTTTACCTTTCGCATTCTGTCCGTAACAGTTTCTGTCATATCAACACGTATCGGGTTCGGCTTAAAATAATATCACTTTCCCTAAAACCATTAGCGGGATGATTTCAGTTGCGCAAAGGTAGGAAAATAAATGAAAAACCGGGAAGGCCGTTCGGGCCAATAATTTCAGAAATAGAAAAACAGTACCTGTAATCACAAAAAAGCTTCCCAAAATAAGCAGGTTATAAAATAAGGCCGGGTTTTGTGAATGCAAAATAAAATAGATAACGGCCACCAATCCCATTACAATGGTGGTGACAAATAACAACCGGATGAAGTTAAAAAACTGAAAACGTACCGTAGACCTTAAGTTGAACAAGAGAGAAAAACTTGCAATCAATACCAACTTGGAAATCAATAACAGGAAGATGATAATGGACAATAAAAGCCAAATAAAAAACGCTTGCTGGGTTGACTGAAAAACGAAATCTCCTGCCAATCTAATCCGGTCTGGAGCAACATAGAAGATAACCATCAAAAGAAGACTAAGCAGAAAACTAACAAGAGCGAAGAAGAATAAGTTAACACTGGATCCGATACGGCCGGCTACAATGGCTTCATCCCGTTCCTGAAAAGAAAACAGTTTCACCACATTCAGGTAATCCAATGTAAGCCGGGGGTTTACGCGAAACAAAACAATCATAAAGGCCATCAGCATGAAGGAAGCAAGGATGACAAAGTCTTTAAAGAAAATTCCTTCACGAACAGGATTATCCAATTCCGATTCGTTTACAGGCAATAAAAGCAAAGTTTGCAGAGAGAAAACTGGTTGCTTCTGGTAAATACTTACAAAAAGATTCCCTTGATGTCGGGCCCACAAACTATCTACGGGCAGTTGAAGGCTGTCTCGCTTCCTGGCAATCAGCTTCCCATTAATGAAGACTGAAAACTCTAATTGGTCATATATGATCAATTTACTCCCCAACGATTTCTTATCCAACGCAAAGTAAACAGTGTTCCTTTTTTGTCCTGAGAATTTGACGAACGTATCCTTCTTCTGCACTTTCCAGTCTGGGCGCAGATTGTAGGTTGTCGGTATTGTCTGGCAGACCCCTGAAAGAGAAAGAATCAAGCCCGTGAGCAGAGAAAAAAATTGTTTCATTGAAATTGCAATCACAAAAATATCAGATTGGAGCGGGAAAGGAAATCAAGCCCACTCTTATTCCATCTATTATCTTTGAACCTGATGGCCGGCCTATATCTTCACATTCCATTCTGCAAACAAGCTTGCTACTACTGCGACTTTCATTTCTCAACCAATCAAAGTCAGAAATCAGAATTAATAGAACAAATCTCACATGAGTTATATCTGCAAAGAAATTACCTGCAAGGTGAACCCATTGAAACTATCTATTTCGGTGGCGGAACTCCGTCCTTGCTTACATCAAAAGAGTTAGACGTACTTTTCTCTGCTATCCATAAATATTATCCGGTGTTGGAGAATCCTGAAATAACACTGGAAGCAAACCCAGATGATCTGACTCCCGAAAAGCTGGCCGAGATTCTATCGGCTGGCATTAATCGGCTGAGTATCGGCATTCAATCTTTTGATGAAAATATACTCCGGTTTCTTAACCGGGCGCATACCGCCCGGGAGGCTTTATTTTGTCTGGATGCAGCACAGGAGGCCGGAATCTCTAACTTTAGCATCGATTTGATTTATTCCATTCCTGGTCAGGATGATGAGCTCTTAAGAAAGAACCTGGCTACGGCAATCAAATTAAAACCTACGCACATCTCTGCCTATTCACTTACGTTGGAGGAAAAGACCGTGTTTGGCCGCTGGGCCAGTCATGGCAAGCTCACAGCCATGGAAGAAAACCTTTCAGCATCGCAATTTGAGATGGTGATGGATACCCTGACCTACCATGGATATCGGCATTATGAAATTTCTAACTTCTGCCTTCCCGGGTATGAATCCAAACACAACACCAGTTACTGGCAACAGAAGAAGTATTTGGGGGTTGGCCCCAGTGCTCATTCCTTTGATACAAACTCGCGTCAGTTTAATATTAGTAACAATCCTCTGTATATAACGGCCCTGCACGATGACCGGGTCCCGTTTGAACGGGAAGTGCTAACCCGCGAAAATAAAATCAATGAATATCTTTTTACCTCGCTTCGAACGGATCGCGGTTGTAATTTGACTTATTTGTCTTCGCAGTTGCAATATGATCTGATGAAAAACAGTACCCCTTACCTTGATCAACTTATAAAAGAAAAACTGATTGAGATAACAGACGATACCCTGGTTCTTACCCGTGCCGGAAAACTTGTAGCCGACCGGATTGCATCCGATCTTTTTGCTGTTGAGGGGCCCAATTGAAATGATTTTAATAGGAATTTGCTATTTTAACAACGAATGACTGTAGAAGATAAAAGAGTTCACCTGTTACTGAAGTCCGTGATCTACCATTATCATGGTTTGGACGAGTCTGAGAAAAAAGATCTGGACCAGGTTTCTACTGAGTTAGAAGCCAAAGATGAGCTAGCCTGGGCCCTTGAATTTGTTTCTCAGGATTACATTACAGCTTTTGATCGGGCCCGTGAGTTTTTGAATCACCTCATAGGTGACTATCCTAAAAACAAGCGCATTGACCTTATCAATATGGTTTGGAGATCCAACAACGTGAAGGGTTACGTAACTGAAATGGAGGCTACTGCGATGTTTAAACTAGCCCGCGACTGGAATGTAGAGAAAGAACTGATTGAGTTGGTACTCAGGTAATTCCTATAAGCTCATCATATCCTTAAACTTAGCAGCCTGCCTGCGACTAACCTCTACTTTATCTCCTCCTTTTAATTTCACCATCAGGCCACCGTTAAACCAAGGCTCAATACTCTCTACCCAACTTAAATTGATTATGTGTTTGCGGCTGGCCCTGAAAAATGCACGCTCGTCAAGCCGGTCATCCAATGCATTGAGTGATTTATGAATCATGGGTCGGTTGGTCTCGAAATATACTTTAATGTAGTTGCCATCAGACTCAAAGAACCGGATGTTAGCCAGGCTAACAAACCAACAACGTTCACCATCCTTAACAAAGACCTGATCTTCAAGACCAAGTTTTTTCCCAGCGCCTCTTCCGGCTTTGGCGCGTTCTTTCTCCATTATCTTTTGGATAGCCTCACTCAGTCGCTCTGCCTGTATAGGCTTCAGAAGGTAATCGAGTGCATTTACCTCAAATGCCTTAAGGGCGAACTCATCGTAAGCCGTTGTGAAGACTACGAGCGGAACAGACTCAAGCGACTCAAGTAACTGAAAACCAGTTCGACCGGGCATTTGTATATCG
>JBEBJH010000121.1:0-14118 GCA_040079965.1 Cyclobacteriaceae bacterium | reverse complement strand
CTTACGTCCTGTGCGTAGCTTGCTGGAATGGCGATGTACTTGTTACTACTTGCCAATGCAAAGCGAAGGCGCATAGAACTTGGCGCATACGGATTCTTCTTTTTCTTATCAATGATGAAACCTAAGAATACAGCAGGTACAAGTTCCTGACCTCCCTCATAACTGCTTACAGGATAGTTCAGATTTCTTCCTACATAGAAGGAAGTGAAAATAGACTCCAGATATTGTCTCCGATTATTGAATGAACGCTTTATTTTTTCCTCCGAGTCACTCATCGCTTTATGAAGCTCAGTGGTTCTGGCTTTAATGGCTTCTTGTGCTTCGGCATCATTACCCTTCTCAACCAGTTTTTGAATCTTCTTCTCTTGAGGAACCTTTTGCATCAGGTCTTCATAGTATGCCACATTATCTGCGATTTCCTTTTGAAGCTGCTCCTCCATGTAGCCTTCATACTCCAGCTTTACTTCCTTTTGCAATTCCCTTCCGTCCTTTCCCTGGAGTGATTCTGCAAGTAGGTTGCTTAACTCTTGCATAGAGAATGGTTTCTTGAGAACGTTAGCCATCACTGTCTCCAAGATGCTATCATCCCCAAACTCACTTGTTCCACCCTTACCAACAATCACGGTTCTGGAAGATTGTGTTTCTGCCTGAAGATCCATCGCCTCCACTTCAAGGTCGTACTCACCTATTTGTTTGAGATACTCTACATACTCACTGTAACGATTCGCGATTTCATTATAGAAGTCTTGCTGCATGAGTGTTGAAAGCACAGCCACTCTTCCAGAAACTCTGTGCGCAGCATCTTCTAATTCTGCTCCATCTACTTCACGTGTTGATAGCCCCAATGGATCATCGAGGAGCATATTTACCTCTACATTCTCCTTTAGGTATTCAGATACTATCCTATCCCCATATTTATTTAAGAAGTCAGGTACATCCAGAATTTTTGTAGATGACTTTTGATTGGAGGTAGTGTTTGCATCCAGGGATTTCAACTTCTTTTGGAGCATCATCATCAAACGCTTCTCAGCGGGGATAGCAGAATTAACGTAATCATAGATTGGTTTAAAAATTTGTCCAGTGCGGTTTATCCGTCCTCGTTTCTGAACCTCTGTGTTTATGTCAAGCTCCGCTTGCAACACAATCATTACCCGCTGCTTCACTTTATCCTTGGAAACTTTTGGAGTTACAATAGCATGAGCGGAAGCTCCCGTGCTTCCAGACTGATTGATTAAGAGAACATCGACTTCATTGTTATTGAATTGGCGGAAAGCATCATTGGTGTTTACACGCTTACGTGTCATCACCAATGCTTTGTTTGTCCTGGAATTAATCTGAAGCTCATACTTCCGACCAGTAACCTCTGCCACTTTGAATCCAGCTTCTGTGATTTTTCGAACAATCACATCAATAGGAGAAATGGTAATTCCAGTTGATGCCTCTTTGATTCTCTCGCTTATGCGGAAGTACTCAGCCTGGGCTTCTAAAGGGAAGTCGGATATTTCAAACTTCTTGAAAACCTTCTGACCATCCGTGTCGGTTTCCGTGTAACGCAAAATTCCATCTAAGCCTTTTTGAAGAACTACTGAGAAATCCGCATTAATTGTGTTGCCATCGGTTATTGCCAGTCCGGCTTCGGACTCCATTTGCTCAATGAAGCTTCCCATCGTGCTGGCAAAAGCAATAACAGGCTTTTTGCCTTCCTTCAATCGCGCAATAGCTCGTTCTGCAACTGCTTCTGCCTTAATGCTGAAAAGCATTTGATTAATCACGTTGAACACTTTGGAGAAGTATGGCAGGTTATCTACTCCGGCTTGTGATGTTCCTTCACGAATCTCTACTTGTTTTCCTTCTGCTATTGCAATGTCATCCAGCTCTTCAACAATCTCATCCACGTAGGTAGTTTGAAACTTGATGATGTCACGAATGATCGAAGTGATATTGTCTGCAATGGCTTTATGCTCTTGCTCCTTATCCTCCAGGGTAATGTAGTTTACCTCCACACCTTCGAATGAACGCTCTCTTCGTATCATCTGACCTTCTGCTACAAGCTGACTCGCCAGGATTTCTTGCAAGGCTACTCCGCCTTTCGTAATTGCTTCAATCAGCGCATCTCTTGTCATGCTTGCATCACGTATCGAAGTTTTCATCGCATAGATGGGCATGTTATCAGGACGCTTGGCGAAGGTTGCCGACAAAAAGACAACACCTCTCGATTTAGATAATGCAGACTGCATGAAGTTTCCAGTGTTACCAGAGCCAGATGAGTTGTGAGCTTCATCCATGATGACAATGTTATCCTCCGCAATAGCATTTAAGAATGCAGGTTTTGTTGGCTTCTTATCAGGTGAATTAAACTGTGAATAAGTAGCTACGACAAAATGAAAGTTTCGTGGTGTGCGTTGTCCTTCAAAAATTCTGTTTTGGTCTGCGGTTGGAAGTGCCTGGTAGATGATGTTTCCGTCTTCATCCTTGATGTCGGTCTTACTCTCACGACCGTTGACAATGAAAGGAACAAGGTGCGAAGAACCAATCGCTGATAAATCACGGTAGATGTCAGAGAACAGATTTGCCTTCTCAGTAATGAAGACGGGCTGAACTCCTTGTTCAACTGCATAACGGATAATAGAGGCGGCAATTCGACCTTTACCAATTCCAGTTTGGTCTCCGATAATCATTCCCACACCTCTTTCTTCGATGTTGTAGATTGACATCGCTACTGCATCAATTTGTTCGGCTGATAAAGCTTTGCACAGTTCTACATTGCTTCGGTAGTTAAGTTTAATTCTTACATACTCATCTATATCACCACCAACAGCCTCCTTAATTCTCTGCAAGGCACTGTGGGTTTCAAAGCCCATTGAATCAGGCACTACCGTGTTGAGAACAAAGCAACTGCTTGATGCCGGAGTATATGGCATTCCTAGTTCATCGAAGCTCATTAATTCAAGCTCCAGGGCAAGTGCCTGAGCTTCTAATTCAAGTTTTGTCATTGTAAATACTTGTCTTGGTGTTGTTACGCTCATCACACGCTCATACAACTCTTCAAAGGAATCGACTACTGCATCGCGTTCTGCATTTCTTAACGGGGCTGCACCGGAGGGTTGAGATTTTCGTCCATCAATCAGCATTAGCCTGGTATCAAACGAAGTTCCCTGACGGGAATAAAGTTTGGAGCCATCAATGGGAATGACATCGACTACATTGTATCTGCTGAAGAGGTAGTTAAAAAAGTATCTGTTCTTTCCTTTTTGAATTCTTCCTTTCTTGTCATAGCGTGTATGCCCTCCAATAATGATTGAAGCCTTACCATTATCTTTCATGCAGTCCAGCGCACGTAACGCCATCAAATGATCAAGCACTTCAATAGTAAAGGTCTCGTACTTAATTTCCTTGTCTAATAATCCGAAGGGAGGATTCGTTATGACTGCATCAAACTTCTTTTCGAAACCTTTGAAGGGATTTGTGGCATCTTGATTTAATACTTGTCTGTAACCCTGGTCAGCCAAGTTCGACCTCCTTAGCTCATCAATTTCATTGACAATTACTCTGGAAGGATTGGCAGCAATAGTAAGCAGACCATTTCCGGCAGAAGGTTCAAATACTGAAATATTTTGTTCCGCATTGGTGAAAATTCCGGCAAGAAATGAAATGGGAGCAGGAGTACTATACTGTTGTAATAAGATACTCTGGCTTGTGCGGTGAGAAATATTTACCTGGCTTTTGTAAAGCTCAACGATACTCCAATACCTATCTTCAATAGATAATAGTGAAAGCGAAATGCTTCTTGCTTTGAGGACGATAGCAAGTTCGGTGTATTCCTTTACTTCTGATTTATCAGTGATTCCGTAGGATGAGGCAATGCGCTCAATAGATTTTCTATTGTGCTTATTCTTTGCATCCAGTTCTTTGCGAACATGCTGAAGAAATTGTGCCTTTATAATCACTTTGCCCTTCATCTACTGATATTCTATTCGAAAATAGAATATAGGCTAAGTGAAGGTTAAGGATTGTTTATGAGTGTAAATGATTATGAATGATTCTATTAGAAAATTAACGATTTGTGATGGTGTGTGCAGTATTAGCTTACATGTAAATGATCTTTACAGTGATTGATTTATCAGCAGATAGGTCAAAACTTGCTTTTTCAAATGAAGGCTTGTTCCTTAAACCAATAGATTCGTAATTGGAAAATCCAATACCTTCTTCCGGTAGAATCAATCCTTTATCAATTTTCCCATTGTTATTTTCATCATGGAGAACATTTACGGCATACTTTCCTTCTGGCAGATCAGTGAAAATAAGTTTTGCTGAATCCTCGTTAATTTCTTCGCGTATTAGGCGAAAATAGTTTCTATAATGCTCATCTGGGACGGAACCTTCCTTGTTGTACAGGGCGACCTGAAGAATGCCCTTGGAGTTCCTCAATCCACTTACATCGACAACGAGCGAATACGTATTTTGTATCCAACGATCTGAAAAGGAGGTGATGACCATCGTTGCTGAAAGAATGAAGAGAATTCTAAATATCGATTTCATTTGATATTCCATTTTCCTTTAATAGTGTCCACCACATAATAAACCATCGGCACCAGGAACACCGTAAGAATAAGAGATGAAAGCAATCCACCTATAATTACCCAGGCTAGTCCATTTTTCCACTCACTGGCCGTTCCTTTGGCTAACGCTATCGGCAACATACCAATAACCATTGCCAGGGTTGTCATTAAGATGGGACGCATACGTTCCTTCCCGGCAATAATTAAGGCTTCTTTAAAATGTTTCCCGGAGGCTTTCAATTGATTGGCAAAATCCACAATCAGAATCGCATTTTTTGCCACCAATCCCATTAGCATAATTAATCCAAGCAAAGCAAATAAACTCAGGTTGTTTAGAGTCAGATTCAGCGCCAGGAAAGCTCCAATTGCCGCAACGGGTATGGAAAACAATACCACAAAAGGATAGACAAAGCTATCATACAACGCCACCATGATCAGATAAATCAAAATGAATGAAATGAGAAGTACTGACCCAAGTGCGCCAAAACTATCATTCTGTCTTTTTATATCACTGCCCCATGTCATTTGAATTCCTTCGGGTAATGGATTTTGTTTTATGTAAGCCACCACTTCATCCGCAACTGTTCCGGAAGGGCGCCCCAGCGCATCGGCTGTTAAAGTGATAGAAGGCTGTCTATCTAATCGTTCCAATAGCGAAGGCGAATTATCCTGGATAACTTCAGCAAACTGAGATACTTCAATAGGTAAACCTTGCGGATTAATAATGGTTAGCGAATTAACATCCTCCATATTCTGTCGATTGAAATCATCGAGCCATATCCTCACAGGGTATTCCGTACCTTGTTCAGTCAGCGTAGCATCATCGTTTCCTGTTAATGCTGTGCGAATACTTTGGCCAACATAAGCGGTGGTAAATCCTAATCGCTGCATTCGATCCTTATCAGGAATTACCTGGAACTCAGGACTTCCTTCTTCTACGGAGAGACGAACATTATCTGCCCCCGGAATTTTTTCAACCACTGACTTTAATTCACTTCCTAACTTCATTACCTGACTTCCATCGCTTCCGCTTAACGTAATTTCAATAGGAGCCGAACGGGGTACAAGCCCCAATGCAGCCATAGAATAATTGATAGCCGGAAATTCTGACCTCAATGCTTCACGAATTTCTTTCATGAATTGTTCTGTAGGTTGATCGTCCCGTTCAATGGCAGGTTTTAACTGTATGGTCAGCTCTGATTTATTAACGGAACCTACTCCCAAACTTCCTATTCCCGAACTTGGTCCGCCCACATTACTAAAGACTGCCTGTACCTCTGGTTGCGCTGCAATAAAACTTTCTATTTTCTGAGTGACGATATTATTCTGTTGAACAGAGGTCGTTTTGTCAAATTCGAGATTCATCCTAAACTTCCCCTGATCACCTGTTGCAATCAACTCCTTTCCAATGATGCCTTGTTTCATTATCCCTAACGTGAAAACAAACAACACGAGAATAATACCCGTGGTGATAAGTTTGTGATTTAACACCCACTCCAACTGCCTTCCATACCAATTAATAAACTGACTTAGCTGATGCTCGAACCAAAGTAAAAACCGATTGAAAATATTGGTTGGTTGTAAATCCTCTGATTTGCCGATGCGCGAAGCCATCCACGGTGTTAATGTAAAGCCAACGAGCAGACTTGTTAAGGTAGAGGTGACCACCACTACAGAAAATTGTTTGAGCATGTCGGCAACAAATACCTGTAGAAATAAAATGGGAAGGAATACAACCACATCCACAAGGGTTATTGACAATGCCGAAAATCCAATTTCCATTCGACCATCCAATGCGGCTACTCGTTTATCCTTTTTCATATCCAGATGTCGCTGGATATTTTCCAGTACAACTGTTGCATCATCCACCAAAATACCGATGATCAATGACATGGCTAATAAGGTCATTAAATTGAGTGTATAACCCAAGAGCCACATCACCGCGAAAGCAGTTACCAGAGAGGTTGGTATAGCCACCAGAACGATAATAGAGTTTCGGAAGCTTCTTAAAAATAGAAGCATCACAATGGACACTAATATGACCGCTAATGTCAAGTCGAATACAACAGAATTTACTGCTGCAATCGTGTTGTCGGTGGAGTCATCGGCTATGGTGAATTTTACTTCTGCGGAAGCATACTGTTTTTCAATTGCTTGAAATTTTGCCCGCACCGCTTTGGAAACGTCCACCGCATTCGCATCTCCTTGTTTCTTAAGCAAAAGGCCAATCCCATTCACTCCGTTATATCGGCTTACAGACACGATTTCTTTAATTCCATCAGTAATGGAGGCAATGTCCTTTACATATACTGGACTGCCTGGTGTTGGCATGGCCACCTGAACTGCACTGATATCTTCAATGGATTTAAATTTCCCGGTTAGCCTGACTGGATTATTAACCAGAGTAGTTTGAACCTTACCTGAAGGAACATCAAGACCAGAACGATTAATCGCCTCTGTAACCTGATACATAGAGACTTTGTACAATTTCAATTTCTCCTGATCTACTTTAACCTGAATCTCTCTTTCTTCACCCCCTAGTAATGTAATTTCTGCTACTCCCTTTAGTTGCTGAATTTGTGGAAGAAAATCATCTTTCATTTTTTGATAAAATTCAGTTGCGGAAAGTTTGCTGGTTGCGCTAATCTGCATAATGGGCAAATCATTTGGCGAGACTTTGCTCATCACAGGACTTAAAATATCCTGCGGTAAATCCCTTCGGATATTATCAATATAACGTTGCGCATCCTGCATCGTTTGATCCAGATCTGTTCCGTATTTTAAATTGACAATAAGTACCGATGCGTTAGGCAATGATTTGGTTACGATAAAATCGACACCTTCAAGGTTTGACAGGGCGTCCTCAATTTTCCTTGAAACGGAAGTTTCCACTTCCGTAGGGTCGGCACCCGGATAGCCCGTCTTAATAACTACAACGGGTTGATTGAAGTCTGGCATCAGCTCATAGCTGAGATTTTTATAACCTAAAAAACCAGCTAGTATAAACACGCTGAATAAAACAATAATCAGCGAAGGGCGGTTAATAGAAATTTCGGTGATGTTCATAATGATTAATTCTTACTTTCTACAGTAGCACCATCAAAGAGATTGATAAGGCCATTGGTGATGACCATTTCACCTTCACGCAATCCGGATTGGATAACAGCGGTGCTTCCTTTTCTATCCACTATAGTTATGTCGCGAAGCTTAGCCTTTCCCTGTTCAACCACATACACCTGAGGTTTTAAGGTAGAGCCCACTATGGCTGATGCCGGAATGGTGAGTTGTTTTTCATCAAGCTTTTCTTCAAATACAATTTTCCCAAACATGCCTGACTTGATTTTCATGTCTAGTGTATTTTTCACCAAGGCTTGAATAGGAAAAGAATTGGCCATGTTACCTTTGCTTCCGATGAGGGAAATTTTCCCTGCAAGGGAAATTGACGGATAGAGATCAGCAAAAACGTCTACTGCCTGGTTGTTGTGAAATATCGCTAAGTCATTCTCAGAAACCTGAATGGTAAAACGGAGTGAAGAAATATCGGTGAGTTGCAACAAGGGTACTCCAGGTGCAGCATAGGAACCAACTTCAGTCATTTTAAGCGTTACAATCCCATTGAATGGAGCAGCAACGATTGTTCTGCTAATTTGCTCCAATAAAGTACTTCGCTGAACCTGTGCTGATTTTAATGCGAGTTGAGTTTTTTCCAACTGAACCCCCTGGATTGCATCTGACTCAGCAAGAATGGAATAGCGTTTCACATCGGCTTCCAATCCCTCTATTTGAATTGAAAGGGATTGAAGTTGCAGATTCAACAAGTCATCATCTATTTTAATGAGCGACTGACCCTTCTTCACATAGCTACCTGCATCTACAAATATGCTTACGATTTTACCCTGTACGTCTGCACTTACCTTAGTTTCTTTATCCGGTTCGAACAGACCGGTAAATGATTTTCGATCACCCGCATGAATGTATTTTACGGTATCGGTTCTTACCTCGATAGCCTGTTCTTTGTTGTAGGTATAAATACGGTTTAAAGAAGTTTCTTTATTACTTTTTAAGCGTGCAGCAATGAGCACAATCAAGGCCAGAGGTACTGCGAAGTACAAAATCTTTTTCATGATGATATTATTTAATAAACAGGTTGCCAGTTGCTTTTTTATGGTCTAAGTCCGCTTTCAGATAATCAATCAAAGCCGACACGTGACCTTGTTGAGTTTCTCGTAATGCGTTATCGGCTAGTAGAACATCGGTCAAGGATGCTACTCCCTGCTTTTGCTGAAGAATCGTTTGATCGTAAATGGATTGCGCAAGCTGAACTTGTGCAAGGGTTGTTTCAACAGATCGTTGCGCTACTGATTTTTGCTGGTGAGCAGTTTCAATGTACAGGACAGTTTGATCTGATGTTAAGCCTGCCTGAAGTTCTTTATTCTTAATCTCCAGCTTCTTCTGAGAGATTTTTTGCCTGGTAACGGTTCCATTGAATAAAGGATAGGACAATTGAAGCCCTGCGAAACTCACAGGATAAAACTTTAAAAATTCGTTAGGCGCCTTATCGTATCCAAATCCCGTAAAACCATAGCTGCCGTATAAGGAAACTGATGGGAGTCGTGAATTTTTGAATGTGCTGAGTTCACTCTGTAAAAGAGCATTCTGCTTTTCAATGATACGCATATCCAAAGTAGCCGCTTGCTCATAAACTTGCGTAGCTGTATTTATAATTGACTCTTCCACTTCAAGGTTTTGAGACAAGGGGATGCCCACTGCAATCTTCAGGGCATTTAGAACCTGCCCATACTTGCTTAAAATCTGCTCACGCTGGTTAGTCAGTTGCTCCAGCTGTAATTGTACTTTGGATACATCCGTGCCCTTGGCAAGGAGTTGATCTTTCAGGGCTTGCGTATTCTGCAAGAGTCTTTTGGCATTGGTTAAATTGTTCTCTAAGAATGCCACTTGATAGCGCAGAATTTGAGCGTTGTAATAAAGATTTGTTATTTCATAGGTAAGTTGTTCTTCGTTTTTCTGGTTTTGCAAGTCGATAAGTTCGGAGCCAATTTTTGATGACTGAATTGATCCGTACACTTGTGGATTGTACAAGGGAATAGCCAGTTGTAGATTAGCCGCAATGTTATGAGGAGTACCAAACTGTATTTCTTTGAACTGTCCTTCGGGCCCACCAAAAGCTTCCTGTGGCATGAATTGATAAGGGAGGTCTACAAAGTATTTGTAATCGGCATTTAAAGACACTTTTGGTATTAGACCAGCCCTGACTTCCTGCTCTTTTTGTTGACCGATCAGTACATTGTTGCGAGAAACTAACAGGTTCCTATTCTGTTGCTGTGCCGTGTCAAGACATTGTTTGAGCGTCCACACTTGTGCCTTAAGAGGCAGGCTTATCAGTAAACCAGCCAGTAGAAGAAGGCTGAATGCTGTTCGTTTAATGGAGTGAATATTCACTAACATAATTGAGAAAAAAAGTTATTTAATTAACAGTAAAAGACTATCGCGCTGGGCCTTAATCCAATGCTTTACTTCAGGTTCGATGTTTATAAAATCGCCTGGTAGCAGTTTGTCCGAAACACCTTTCTCATTCTCAAAAACCACTTCACCTGTAACACACACCAGCAAGGCTGGTATTTTGGTGATGTGCTCGGCTAAAAGGGCATTGGCCAATAACTGAATGGAGGTAACTCCTTCATGTGCATTAAATATTTTTTTTGTTTGAAGGGGTTTAGTCTCCGTAAATAAATTGGTCAAGTTCATTCTTAGTAGGTTTTATAAAGTTTCGTGATTCTTAAATTCTGCTTATGCATTTTATCTTCCTTTTTCTATTGGGCTATTAACGATGGCGTCAAATTTCTCCTGGGTGATAAACTGCGGAACATAGGTTTCTTCCAGGAGTAGAATATTTGAATAAAACGATCTTAAGTGATTTCGGCTGCCTTTTGTCAGGCTTTCGTAGACTAACTGTATATCCTGATTATCGATTTTGATCATGGCATTTTCGAGATCAAAAATGTCAAGGTCTTCAATCGTTGCGCCTACCTGCATTGCATCTGCTATGCTGGTCGAGCCCTGTTCAACTAATTGATTATACAATTCCTGTAACTGTATATTATCAAATATACCGGCACTGTTATCACCAACCGGGTCGGACAAATTATACTTATTGAGCAGTTGCAATATGGCATCCATGTGAGTCTGCTCGCTCTCACCAATATTGCTGAAAATACTAATGTTCCATTTTGTATAAAGGGCTGCATATACGTCTCTCGCCAATTTCTCTTCTTCCCGCATAAAGAGTAGGCTGTTAGTCTCGTCAGTATTTAAAGATTGGCGGGGCAAACTTGCTACCTGACTGGTTAAATCATTAGCAGGTAAGGGATCGCTTTCATTGCAGGACGTAAAGCCTAAGGTTAGACTTAACATCATTACTGCAAGTGTTGATGTCTCAATAGTTCGTTTCATATTATTGTATTTTTGATTTAGCATCCGTTGTCATAAATCGCCATGAAATTCCGGTAAAGAGTATAGTAATTCCGATGCGGAAAAGCATAGCCTTAATTGTTTGTTGCTCGTAAATTCCTCCACCATTAATATGCCAGAGCAATCCTGCAAAACTTAACAGCAAAATAGTTGTAATGAATACCAGAAGCCGGGTTGTCCATTTCTTTTGAAAAAACATACCGTATGCGGAAATCAAGTAAAGAAATCCACTGATGAAATTTGACACGACAATAAACAACACGTAGTTTCCTTCTTTGGCTCTGATACCGAATAAATCAAAAATGACCGAGCCACTCATGAACACCGTAATCAGCGCAAAAAGCGTAAGTAGAATAGCGGAAATCCTAAGTGTTGTTTTCATAGAATCGATTTATGGGGTTGAATCAACTTGAGTAGGTTTGTCATTAACTTATTGCCCTTCAGTTTCAGATCAAAAGTAAAACCTGATAAACGCCACTGTAACATGTGCAATCTGAAACTGCCCATAATAATATGTACCAATTCATCGGCTGATAGAGCATCTGTGAATTGCTTTTGTTTCTGACCCTGCTGGATGATCTGAAGTAAGTGTTTCCTTTTTGTGCCCATAATCTGCAAGATCGCTTCATTGATAGACTTACTTTCTTCCAAAAGACCATCCGAAAATATCGCTACCAGAAAGTGTGGATTCTTTTTGAAGAATTCGAATTGATTGTTGAATGCTGCTTTCAACTTTTCTTCCGGACTTTCAATGTCTTTTGTAGAATTTGTAAGTCGGCTATCCATATCCGTAGACAGGTATCTCAGCATCGTCAGAATTATTTCTTCTTTACCTTTGAAGTGTCTGTATAGTGCCGATTCCGCGAACCCCATTTTAGCCGCAAGATTTTTTGTAGTTAATCCTGCAATACCTGACTCAGTCAAAATCTCACCTGCGGCCTCAATAATTTCCAGTTGTCTTTCTTTGATTTCCATCTTAGTTTCTATTTAAGAAAGCTGAATACATCCATACCAATTTTTCCTGCGCACGGATATAATCGCTCATCTGTGCATTAGTTCCCTCATCACCCGCTTCTGCTGAAAGTATGAGAAGCTCGCGTTGAAGCGTAATTATTATTTTGAATGACTCAAGAATATTGGTCACTGACTTAATGCCATCGCTTACTTCTTTACTCTCAGTAATTTTTGAAATACGGGCGTAATCCGAGTAGTTATGATTCGGAGAATGCCCTAAAGTCAATATCCTTTCAGCCACTTCATCTATTTTCAGTAACAAATCGTTGTATAATTCTTCGAACTTAAGGTGAAGCTCAAAAAACTTTTCACCTTTAATATTCCAGTGTGAACCGCGTGTATTCTGATAGAAAACGGAATAGTTTGCTAATAGCTCATTAAGTTTTTCAGCCAATTGTTTGGCGTTGTTGTTTTCAAGCCCGATTGCATTTGTTGTTTTCATAGTTCCTTTATTTTATGCGTTACCATTGATTTTCATTTTATAGAAAGAGATGCCTAACCACACCACGGAAGCAGTCATGGCAATTGCGCCAATGAGTACGAACACAGGAGGAGCACCAAAATATACTTCGGCCAGAATTCCAATAGGCATCAATAATCCGGTTAAAGCCAACCATGAGATAATTTTTGTGTTAGTCAGCCGTGATTGAAAATGGAGGAGCAGATAGCCGATTAGGATATTAAGAAAGGCGAATAGATTGCCGTGCACGTGGGCTAAGCGGCTTTCAAAATGTTTACCAACAGAATAGGAATTAACCCATTCTTCCTTCCCTGGCGCAAAGTCCCTTAGATAGATAAGGAGAAATCCATATGCCATAAAAGCCCCCATCGTCAGGAAGCCAATACTGATGTTATTTTTGCCATTCATGGTTTCATTAATTTAAGTTAGTGAACATTCACTAACAATAATACGATGATCTCTCCAAAAAAGTTTACGAAACCTCAAAATATTTGCAGAAGGCCCTATTTGAGCTAAAATGCTAGAATTGCTGGCATTGAATGTGGGCTGTACATGCGGGGCAATGTGTATGTAGAATATTAGTCAAGTTCATAGCCTCCCTTGCAGTCTAAACAAGCATTTGCGTACGAATCGTATTCGTCAAATGCAGGGCCGGGCCGACCATTAACTGTAATAATCCGGTCAATTCGAACTAGAGTCTCAGGGTATACATTTATAAACCAACCTGAATTTTTGAATTCAACTAGATTTGTTATTTGACCCTCTACGCAATCAAGTTGAGTATTTATATTGAAGAAGAATACTTTACCAATTTTGCACTTACTTATCTCTTCTTCGATCATTTCTCTATGGTCATATGAAACCGGTGTGTATGAAGTATCCATTCCTATTTCATTACGAGTACATGTTCAGGACAATCAATGCGTAAGTCAACATCATATAAATTTTGATTGAGTAACTTACAAAAGTTCTGATTCTTACCATTGCCTGGTGAAAAATGGACGCAAGTCTTGCACATGCGTTGTATAGTAATCACTCCTGTTTTGTTAAGATGTTGAATGATGCTCATCAGGCTGATCAGTAAATTCTCTTTATCTTCTGAGTTTAATCCATTGATCGGTTCTTGAATTTGATTTGTAAAGGCGGAAGTCCGTTTTGCTATTTCCTTTCCGTTCGCGGTAAGGTAAATAGTATAGCTTCGGGTATCATGCTCCTCGTATTCTTTTCTAATAAGTTTCTTTTGCTCAAGTACCTTTATGGAATCGCTTATGGTGGCTTTTGTCATATTGAATTCATCTGCCAGGTAACTCACTTTTCTTTTTTCCTCGCTGTGAAAAAGCAAAAAGATAAGTATCTGTATCTGGATTGGGCTCAGTGAAAATTCCTTACTTTCATTCCATAGCAAAACTCTATAGGCTTGTGAAATACGTTCCATAGCCGCAATAATACGGCTGTCTATATTTTCATTTTGAAGCTTTAAATCGAAAGGTGACTTACCCATGTTTTTTATCAATAAATATATCCAATTCTTTTTTAATTGCCCGGCTGTCGGCATGACCAAACCATTGGACAAGAATTTCCATCGAATCCGTGAAT
>JBEBJH010000120.1:0-14202 GCA_040079965.1 Cyclobacteriaceae bacterium | reverse complement strand
CTAAAGATTTGAAAAGCACACAGCGCTGGATCTGTTTCAATTACCCATTGGTTTCATTTAATATGAAGTCCCAGTTGTTTCAATTTTAATATAGATCCTGATGCATCGGGGGCGATGTTTCACCCGACCTGCTGCTAAATTGTCCCTGGTTGCTTCCTAAGGTGATGGCCACTTACTGCATTTGAAAACATAAATGCAATTTATTGTACATTATACCTCGCTAATAACAACCGTTGGGTGCTGCTCTGTCTTTCTCTAATTTGTTTTAACTTTCTCCGCCAGATCCAAAATCTCTTTGCCAAATGTCGTTGATCTCATTCTGGGAGTCAAAACATTATACATTTCTAAGTAGTCCTTCTTTGTCAGACTAGTCTGTATAGTGCAAAGGGTAGGAAGTACAGCTCCTAAATATGTATAGGCTGGTTCATCCAGCTTTCCTGTCATTGTAAAATGATTATTCTTAACAACGGCAGAATCTATTCTCTTTCTTTGCCCACCATGTATTAGGTAAATTTTTGATTTTTCCTCAAGGCCACAAATATGTCCTTCGATTTATATCCAACTATTAAATCTTGAGAGTAACAAATCATACTAATGGGTGCAAAGACAAGGATTAGTACTTTACGCATAAGACAATTTTCATTCTATTACCTAAAAGGTGTCAAAAGGTTACAGTGTCCCTGTTGTTAGTTAGAGGATATTTCCAGCGGTTTTGATGTGATCAGAGATATCGTTTGTGTTTGAACAGTGAGGATGGGGCACTCTTGGCAAAGCTTTTGTCTTGCGGGTTGAATTATGCGAGTTTTAGCAAATGTGCATAATGGGTTGATCTTAATTTCGGGTTGGGGGTTGCTTTAATTAGTCCTCTTTTACAACGTCATATTACTAATTGAACTCTTTAATTCATTAAATTTGTCCATGGAGTATGAAAAATAGTAAGCAAGTCATTTACTTAGATAATAATTCCACAACCCCGATTGATAAAAGGGTTTTGGATGCTATGATGCCCTACCTTACGAATGAGTTTGCGAACGCAAGTAGTACACATCAATTCGGTGTTCATGCTTATGACGCGGTAAAAACCGCACGGGTACAGGTTGCTGATTTAATTGGTGCAGAAGCGAATGAAATAGTATTTACAAGCGGGTCCACAGAGGCCATAAATATTGCCATCAAGGGAGTTGCGGAAAACTATCAAACAAGGGGCAGACATATTATTACTGTAGCAACTGAACATAGCGCAGTCTTAGATACATGTAAATATCTTGAGAGCAAAGATTATGAAGTAACTTACTTGCCCGTAAAAAAAGATGGATTAATTGATGTAGAAGAATTTAAAGCTAAGCTCCGTGCTGATACAATTTTGGTAAGCATAATGTTCGCAAACAATGAAACTGGCGTTTTACAACCTATAAAGGAAATTGCTGAACTGACCCATAGTATAGGTGCTCTTTTTATGTCTGATGCAACACAAGCTATCGGTAAAATAAATGTTGATGTTGATGACTTGGGAATTGACTTGCTTTGTATGAGTGGACATAAACTATATGCCCCCAAAGGAGTTGGTGCGTTATATGTGCGACAGCGATCTAATCGCGTAAAAATTCCTGCCCTAGTTCATGGTGGTGGCCATGAAAAAGGTTTGCGAAGTGGTACGCTTAATGTTCCTGGAATTGTAGCCCTTGGAGCGGCATGTGCTTTAGCAAAAAAGGAACTGACAAAAAATATTGAGAGTATTTCGGCCTTACGCGATTACCTTGAGAATGAGCTTTTGAAAATTGATAACACAAGTATAAACGGAAATACCATAGCACGTTTATCAAATACAACGAACATATTATTTAAAGGAGCGGATAGCGATGCAGTAATTATGGGATTAAGTAACCCTGAAAGTGATTTACCTCTGATTGCTGTAAGTAATGGCAGTGCCTGTACGTCTACCAGTATCGAACCTTCTCACGTGCTAACTGCTATGGGAATGGATGAAACAGCGGCTTTTAATAGTATTCGTTTTTCGCTTGGAAAATTTAATAATAAGAAGGAAATCACTCTTACTATTGATGCTCTTAAATCTGTTGTTATTAAGTTACGAGAGATGAGCTCTTAAGAGCTGTTGGTGTACATTCTACTCGTCTATTTTTCAGAAAGCTTATTTTTCAGCGCATAGGTCTTGTCTTTTTGAAAAACGAAATATTTAGTGCCGCCTTTCCCTTTTAGTTCGATCCCTTCTGAATGCTTTCTTAACTCCGATTTAAGAATACTTAGAGGTTCTTTTGCTTTAAATTCATAGAGCTGTTGTTTAAGAATCGAATCGTAAATCTCTTCCGCAGATAGTGGCTTAGCAATTTTATTTAGTACTTCAACAGCCGCACTAGTAATTGTAATTTTTTTCATTTTCTATTTCAAGTTTGATTTTTTTATGAGCGATGGTTAGACAATCAAATATTACACGCTACCCCTTTCTTAAAAGTTCATTTAATGTTAAAATCCTGTCATCATCTTGGTTTTTCGCGGGCTTAAGCAATAAGCTCATATCTAAATAAAAGACTGTCTTTGACTTACTTGTAAAAGGGTAACGCATTACATCGCCTATCTTCAATTTTGCGAATTTATCTGTATACGATTTATATACATCCTTATTAATTTTTTTATCGTCTGGTATCTCTTGCAAAATGTCAACTAGAATTTCTAATAATGCTTGATACCCGACCGTAGTGTGCAAAATATTTTCTGGTTTCATCGTCTCAGGGTCAAAATCCCAGTACGAATTGACATTGTCATACATAAAAGAGTTTTTTACGCTATTAAAAAAATGAAACAAAATATCAGAGATAGCTGAATCATTTTTTGTAGCATAGAAAATTCTAAAAGGAAGAATTTTCGTTGAACTTGGACTTCGTTTTAAAAGTTCTTTTCTTTTTCTAAATCTATCATTCTCTGCTTCGCGAATATTCTAGCAGATTAGGTTTATGATAGATTTTACCATTCCTGCTTGGGATAGCGGGGGAGTCTGGTTTTTTTCATAGTCTCCTCCAAATAACTTAACTCTATTGTAAAATGGTGAATTTGGATGAGCGTTTAGTGCTAACACAATTTGTAAAGCCGTTTTTTGAGGCGAATCTTCAGTCGTCAATCCGAATAAACTATATACTAAACTTTCAGAAACGCGTTTTTGAGTTCTGTTTATTGTAGAGAAAACCATTGCTTGGTATTCAATCTGCTTTGCTATAAAAAAAGAAACGACTAGCTCAATATTTAAAAGATCTGTGTACCGCTTTCGGAAGTATTCTAACTTTTTTTGTAGGTCAACATTTGAAGGGCTCTTTTCTAATGTCTTCTGTAAGACATTAATATCAATTATAAGCCTATCTATTGCTATTTCAATTCCTCTTATTCTATGTTGACCGTCAATGATATTTATGTAGATATCGCCACTCGAAGTGTTAACTTTTTCTTTCTTTACTTCTGAAAAGACCTTTTCATCAATAAAAATTTCAAGAATATTATTATGCTTATGCTGTTTGAGAATTACCTCTTCGGGAATGTGTAATACGATGTTCGTTGGAAATGTTGCTTCTGGGTCATTTATTAAAAAATCTGCAATTTTTTCCACTCTTGGATTTTCAACTGCACGCTGTATTTGATCATTGTAAATTGGAAGACCGTTATCATCAAAATCTCTTATTACCCTTGTAGTATATTTCGTAAAAGTCAGGATTTGCCCGATTTTGAAAACACCAACAATGAACTCTTGTTGGTTTTGCATAACAGGTAGGCCTATTATCTTATTGTCAATTGCGAATTCCATATAGTCTACTTATCCCAATTATTACCGTGATTCCCTTTCCCTCTCATATTCTTGTAAAAATTTTCGTCACTTAGTTTTTCATTGTCAGCATTTGCTAGAATCCAAATTAGCCAAGACAATGTGCAGCCAAGCAACGCTGGTATGAAGGCATAGTCTGTAGATAATGAGTAAGTCCATACTAATATCAGTACACCTATTACGAATACAAGGAAGGAATAAATTAGAAAACTGACCCTGTTCTGAATCTCCCACGATATATTTAAATCAATTATTGAAGAGGCAAGTATTGCCATGAAGTAAGTCGCCAAATTTTGAGCTACTGTTATCCCATCATCTTGCGGAGACTTAATCGCACTAAAAAAAGAGTAGGCGACACCGAATCCAGCAAATACTATTACTATTAAAAAGAAGTAACCAAAGAATGCTGAATTCCATGGCCTTGTAACTCTTTGATAAATTTCCTGAACAAAATTTCTTTCCATGTTATAAAAATTATGCCTTAAATAATTCCGCTACCTTATACTCCTTTAGATTTGAAACTAGCTGATACTTCTGAATCTTCTCCATACTTGTTTTCAGCTTCTGACCATCCTTATCGCCAAGTCCTAAGAATTTTTGCATCATTTTAAGATTTGTTTTGTCTTTGATGTCAAACAGAAAAGCGGTTTCGCACATACTACTGAAGTCGAATGAAGGTTGGTTAAATTCTTCAATGCCTTGAGATAGCAACACAACGGAAACACCTTTTGAACGTATTTCGCGCAGAATTTTCTCTAACAAGTCTTGACTTTTTTTCTCCTTAAAAATTACATGGGCCTCGTCAATCAATAAAACATAGCGCATCCCTTGTTGCTTACCCTCAATGGGAGCATTGTCCATGTTCATGAAAGTATTATAGATGTAATTGATAATTAGGAAAACAGAGGTGAAACGAACATTTCGGGGAAGGTCTCCGCTTAAGCTGAAGTAGTAATTTTTGTTTAAAAAACTGTGCTTCAAATCCACTTTTGTTTCAAACAAGTCGAGTTCACTTAGGCTTTGTAGTATCTCCTTTAAGGTACTTGCCTTCTCGCCTTCAATGTCCATCACCTGATCATAAATTTCTTTAAATGATGGATATTGACCACCTTTTTTGGTGGCAAAGACTTCGCGAGTTGCATCCTTTAGAGTTTGTTGTTGATTCTTACCTATGTTGCTGTAACTGGTAATTATATCCACAAACTTACTTATACCCATTATCTTATTTTTCTCATTCACATTGTCAATGAATGAAAGAGGGTTGATTGGAAAAGGCTTGTGTGGGGCTTTGATTAGTTCGGTCTTTGTCTTACTAAAAAAAGTACTGTTCCGCTTCTCATCTTCTTCTGTTATTCCCTTAAAGTCTATGAAAATAAAGTTTACCTCGCCTTTTGTTTCTTCAACAATCTGCTTCAAAAAGCTATTTGCAAAATATGTCTTTCCAGTTCCGGAATTTCCAGCCACTGCGACATGAGCGTTATTGTGTATGGAGGTGTCATTCAGATTAAAGTAGATATTTTCATCCTCAAACGATTTGCCTACTAAAATTTTGATTGCATTTGAATAGTAGTCCTTATTAGTAACTCGTGTTCGTCTTGTCTGTTCATCAAATATTATAGCATCATTGGTTACATCATTTTCCTCCAGTTTTTCGATACCCCTCTCAATGTTTTCTAATAAGAAATCAAGCCCAGAGTAATTCTTGTTTTCTTCGAAAAGTTTGCTCATCAGTGTTAGTCCATGGTCGATGTGCATTTTTATATACTTTCCAATATCCTTATCTGACTTATAAAGGCTATAATGCTGGCAAATCATAGCTATATAATAATCACGATACTTGCCAAAAAGAATATCGTCTTTATATTCTTTTCCTTTACTGTCGCGTAAATCGGTTTCTAAATCCAATCTAGCTCCTTTAGAAATTGAGTAAGAGAAAGCAATTCTAGAGACAACGTTTTCGGTACCAAGATTAAGTCTCTTGGTTAATTCCTGAACAACAGGTTTGTTTGCTTCTGATGTGCGTAGATTAATCAGCATTGTTATACATTCTGTTATAGGTCTTCAAAAACTTTTCTGGCTCAATTGCTAAAAATTCACTTTTGTCTTCATGAATATTATTGATCAGGAAAGTTTGTGCGATATGCTTGGAAAGAATATTGAATTCCCTTTCCGTTAACTCCTTATTGATCAATGGGAAAATAACAACTTGATCAGATATATTAGGATAGAAGTATTTCACAATATTCTCCGCATGTTGCTCATCAAATTTTTGCATTGGAGAATCTATGAATACAGGGAATTGAATATCACTTTCTTCAACTAATCCACGAAGGAGTGCGGTTGCATACATTTGTTGTTCTCCTTTGCTCAGTGACTCTTTTTTAATTTCTTCACCTCTGGCATTTTTCAGAACAATATCAATATCGTCCCCAATAATTTCGACCTCTACTTTCTTAATAAAACCCTTCTTATGGAGTAATGTATTGAGACCGCTTAAGATTTGTTCTTCTAAGGATTCCTTCTTCTTTGCTTTAAACTTGGTAATAAAGTCCTTAAGGTTTCCAATGTTCCTTGTTATGATTTCGTCCTTCTCAATATTGTTTTGAGACACCTTTAATTTTCTTGACAGTGTCTCAATCAGTTTTCCTTTTTGGGTCTTCTCATTTGTTAATTCCCCAATTTCTCTATCAAGTGAACTAATTGTATCCTCGATTCTTATAACCTCTTTATCCAAATCATCTTTATGTTTTCGATAGTCAGCGATGATTGGGTCTTCCTGATTTGCTTCCGCATTCTTTATGTTCCTGCGAATTATATTTAGTTCGTTTCTGGTTTGATTGTAGTCACCGTTGATTCGTTTGAAGGATTCACGGAATGATAGTTTAATGTTACTCAGTACTGCTTGTAATTCGTTTCTTTCTGAATCAGAAAATTCATGAATTACTTTAAAATCCTCGGGTAAAGGTGCGGTATCAGAAAAAAAGTGTTTCCTTATCAAGCCTTTAAAGGTGTTTGCATAAAACTCATGAACTTGATGATCTATTGCTAGTTTATTTGGCTTTGGTGTATTTAATAAGTCGGTTAAAATCTTATTTGTGACATCATTTACATTTTCATCTTTGAATTGAGCCGCCTTGTAGTTTGATTCATTTCGCAATTGCCTGCTTACGTCAAGAAAAGTTTCACCCGCTATTGCAAATGGAATGATATCGTAAGAGTCCTTTAGTTCGTTTTGAAGACCGTTTTGCTTTTTGGTCAGTTCATCTTCTTGCTCTCGATATTTTTGTAGTTCCTCTACAGTAATTAAGCTTCCAGCTTTGATTAATTTTTCTTGAATGTCCCTTGATTCTTTATTCTTTTCATTCCGTCTTTCGCGTTGTTCTCCAATTAATTTGTGATTTTCCTTTATTCTATCTTCACAGGTTTGAACCTCAGCCTCCAATTGTCTTAGCTGTCCTTTTTCGGTTGCACTTGCTGACTCTTGCCTGAGTTTGAGTTGTAGATTCTCTAATTCGTCCTTTATATTCTCGTATTTCTTTATTCCTAAAACTTCTGAATAGGCGCGACTTAAATTTTTTCGTTGTTCGGCTGTATTTACCTCTGCCAGATTTACAATCTTTTCGGCATCAAAAAAGAAAAACTTGGCAATTTCAATCGGCATTATAAATTCACGAATGAAAATCTCTTGTCCAACTTCTCTGGCTAATTCGCTTGGATAACCATCAATTAAGACTTCCACTTCTTCAAGTGCTGCTGTTTTGATGTAGCTACGGGTTATAGTTATTTCTTTACATGGAACTTCAGGGATGTTAATGTTGGAAAATGTGATAAAGACTGAGAATTTCTCGTCCCCTTCAGATTTGGCTAGCCTGTTTAATGAGTTTACTATGTATTTACTGTAACCGCCTTGATCAACAATTTCCTTTTTATAAATGTCGTCTACCTCTTGCATGTTTTTACCATACAAACACCACACCATTGACATAAGGAAGGTTGTCTTACCAAAACCATTTCTACCGCTTACAATAAAAATATTCTTCTTGCCAGAACTGGTAAGGTCAATAATGTTCTCTCCCTTATAAATTCGGAAGTTATTAAGTCCAATTTCTTTGATTGTCATCGCTCTTTCTAGCTTTGTTTCTTTAAGTCTTCAATAAATTGATCTAAGCGATTTTCAATATCAGATTGCAAGCCTCTTTTTCTGATCATTAGAGTTTTAGTTTTTTGCAAGGCTAAGAGGTCTTGAATTAATTCAACATCTTTTGGTTCTTGCTTGCATGATTTTTTCAATAAGTCAGCCTCTTGCTTGAATTTTTCTTCTTGCTTGCTCATATCAATTTGCGTTTGGAAGATTCGATTGTACACTTGGGATACTTTTGTTTTAAAGAAACTATCGCGAAACCAATGGTATTGAATCAATACCATTTCCTGATGTGTTATTAGTTCGATGCCTTCTGTCTTTTCAATTGCCTTTTGTGCTTTCAATATTCGTTTTAATATCTCAACGCGAGTTTCAAAGAGGTATGGTCCCCATAAATTCTCACTGACTGTTCCATTCCTGCGTTCTTTTTGACGGTATTTTTCCGGATTGTCACGTGTCTCAATAAGAAAATTTCGAATGTCGGCTAAAGGTTGCATCCATTCCTCGCCATTATCAATTAGGCCTTCCATGCTCTTGTCTTTGTTTACAACTGTACATGTCCAGCAACCAAATCTTGAGTTACCGCACGAAGGAGTAGTGTCATCAATAACCAGGGGACAATCCCCTGCATTAGCGTTCCTGTAAAGTGTTACTAATTCTTTATGAGTACCGCCCCACGGGGGTGGTACTTGGTTAAGGTATTGCCACAGTTCATTAGTTCCAATGTCCTTTATGGGAGCATATACATATACATTTGGGAGTAAATGTTTCCGTAATCTTTGTCCTCTTACCTCGTGTCGTTTTATTGAAGCAGCTCTATTTGAACTCTCTGCACTACGAGTGCCGAGTAAAATAATAGCTTCTTCATTCATTGAAGTCGTCTCTTTTATGAAACGGGTAGTAGGGTCAATCTTTAGACGTTCAGTACACCATCGGTAAAATTTGTTAGGGGCTGGATAGCCCAGACCTATTAACTTAACCCAAAAGGTATCATCTAGCACTGGCATCGTTTGATGAACTTCGAGCGGGATATTATTTAGATTGGCTGCTTTTTGTATTTTTTTAAGTGTGGTGTTAATGAATTTCACTATTCGTGGATTCTCCACCAAAGTATCATTACAAACAATGTAAATGCGCCTGGTTAAAAGGGATGGTTCTATTTTTTTAAGCGCATTCCAAACTACTTGCAATAACATTGTTGAATCTTTCCCGCCACTAAACCCGATTATCCACGGTCTGGTTGGATGATCATCATATAGGTACTGGTCAATTATTTCGTTCTCTAAGTGAGATATATTTAAAGCCATATTTATTAGTATCGTGCAAAATAATAAACCATAGTCGAGATTTTCACGAATTCAAATCCAAGTTCATTATCGAAGTAAACTTTCATATGATTGCCACCTTGCTTCTCTAAATCTTTTCTATTTCTCATTTTTTAGTCATAAGTCAATTTCCGGTGAAATTACCCCTTTTTAACCTCAATCGCGAATAGTTGGGCGGGTTGGTTTTTGACTCTTGCATTTGCTTTGCAACCTGGATGTTGCTGCAATAGCAAGTGCTCAAAGCGATGGGGGACAACTCCCCCGGTTGTCTTATTTCTTAATGTGGGACGTTTTCTGTTCTAAGTTCTTGATTTTTGTATTTGTCATGGTGTCTACGAAGCAGCGGTTAGTCCAGTGGGAATTAGTTGTTCAAAGCTTAATTTTCATAATTATAGTCTTACACTTTGTCCACTATTTGGACCTGGAGGCAATCCTGAAGGCTGTGTCCACACCTATACTACTCCTAAGGTCTTTGAGCAAACTACTTAGGTCCACATTTAAGGATAAGAGAAACTAAGTTCCCCGTATACCATCATTTGCGATTTTCAAATTGTGAAATAGCTAAATAAAATAAACCAAGAGCTAGTTGTATGGGAGAAACTCCTACGGTAAAGTAGAATTTTGGATAATATAAGCTGTTAGATGTCCAAGAAATCGGTATTGAAGTTTAGGAGTTCTTTTGGATGAATCCCAAGTCCAATGGAAAGTTCGATTAGAGTAGAAATTGTGATATTGACTTCACCCTTCTCAAATTTTTTAATATCGCTATAATCCAGATCGCAAAGTGTTGCAAGTTTTCTAAACGAGAGTTTTCTGGCTTTTCGAATGCCGCTAAGCTTCCTACCAAATTGAACTAATGCTTCTTTTTTAACCTTGCTATCCATTTGTTAACTGAAAGATGGCAGTTGGTTAAAAATTTAGTGTGGGTTAATAGGCCCACTTATTGGATTTTGTTACTTTTATAAGTAGGAGCTGATGTGTCAATTACCATGAACATTAAAGAAGACTTTTCTGATAAAGAATTAATTCAATCCTTAGGTAAAGGGGACGTAGCCTTATTTGAAACCATATACAATTCATATTCTCCATTACTTTATCGCTATGCTTACAGCCGCATTCGCGATAAGGCTACATGCGAGGAAATGATCCAGGAAGTCTTTGTCTGGTTATGGGAGAAGCGGGCAACGCTCGGTCATGTGACCGCCTTGAAACCTTACTTATATGCCGCTATCCGCCACAAGATTGTCGATCACATCGCTCATAGTGTCGTGCGCGAGCGCTACATCCAGCACTACCTCCTGTATGAAGCCCAACACGACAATTCCCTCGAAGAACAAACCAACGTCTCCGATTTCTTCCCCCAATTGGAAAAATATATTGCCAGCCTGCCTGAGAACTGCCAGCGTGCCTTCAAACTTAGTCGCCTGGACCATGTCCCAATCCCTGAAATCGCAGCCCGAATGAACCTGTCAACAGGCACTGTCGAAAATTACATCTCCCAGGCCCTCAAACATTTGCGTAATATCCTCATTCCCTAAACCTGATGATTTCCCGCTTTATATTATATAGAGTGTTTTCTTAAACCTCGGGGAGTTTTGGAAAAAATGCTCCTCAGAAAAAATCAAACGACTTTTTCTGTTCAGGGCAACCAAGGCTCAACACCAATGGCTCACCGTTAGCGACTTGGAAAAAATAGATCGGGTAGGGGAGACCGCAGCATGGTAAAGGCGGTATATATGATCCCCGGTGCCATCTCAGTATCCCAAAAGAGCTGGCTCAATAGGTCAGAATCTAGCTCCGGCTTCTTAAAAATTTCAATCCCTGTTCTTTCCTTACAGGCCCCAGGAAATTATTTGACAGATCTCAATTTTTCGTACAAGGGCTCAAACAAAGCCTTTCCACAGGGAGTTAAGCCTTCGATGCTTCTTGACTTCACCAGATGTTCTTCCAGACATAAGACCAGTGGTTCCGTCTCCAAAATTCTTGACTTAACCTGATCCCTGCCAGCAATATTTTGTTTCTCTAGAATTCTGTAAAATATCAGAACATTTGCAAATGCATGATAAGCCAACAGGATGAGCCAAAGCGGCCTCATTTTATTAACCGCCGGTGAATAATAAATTGCTTCCTGGCTGGTCGCCACTTCCCCAAATCTCTTTAACAAATTAAAATACTGATGCGAAGATTCATGAATCAGCATTTCAGCTACAAGCAATGGCTCATGGTTAACTGAAAAGTTATAGATCCCGGGTAAATCAAACCAACTCCCACTTTTTATTTGATTCGCAGCCGGAGATGAATAGAGGATTACTTGCTTTGTCATAGTAATCACCCAGTTAAAATAGTCAGGCGAGTGTCTCTTTAGTAAAAGAAGACCCTCGTTTACGCGATTTTTATTTCTGGTGGGTTTAGGGAGATTAATAAAATCAGAAAGTTTCTCAATGATATCAAATCTGGAATCCTGAAGATAAGCATACGTCAGGGGATAGTGTTGATTAGCGCGCAACGCTGTAACAAAAAATGCATTGGATGATTTTTTAGGGGCCGAATAAAATAAATGAAAATCCCCTTTATCGTTTGAGAATGTTATGCACTTGCCCCTGCTGTCATGGAGTAAGGATGAAAAAGAACAGTTTGTAATTGAGTAATTATCAAAAAACAAATCTCCTTTTACCGCTAGGTCGATTTTCCAATCCGGAATAAACCCCTTAATGGATAAATAACATAGTATACCTGTTAAATAGTTATTCAAATAGGCATCCTCTTCCTCCAGAAACTTCTCAAGTTTACCAATAATAGGATCCCAGCATACGCTTAACGGCAAATCGGATTCATAAAAATTTCTAAGGCCGGTGGAAATCGCGGAAGAAGCATCAAACAATGTACTCCCATGTCGTTCAAAAAATAATCTCACTATATTTTTAGCCCAGGTGTTTGCAACAACAGCAAACACCGAATTCTCGTCTTTAACAAAAGGATGCGAAAACGGTTTGAATAGGGCAAAATTAATCCTGTCAGTCATAGCCGGGTACTAGTTACTCCTGCAGGACAGCCGATTCCGGTAAGGTCTCCTTCACACGGGTGTATATGTGTTCAGATAAATTATAAAGAGCCTCACAGTAAATGGATGGATTTTTGAAAGATACCCCATCAAATCGATGCGGAAGATTTCCACCACCACAAGAACTCAAAAATCGGCAACTCTTACACTTGTCTGATAGTTCTTGTAATTCATCAATCTCAAAATGGGTGACGTGAGAATCCAATGTATTCTGAAAAATAGTTAGCTCGTCTTTGGCAAAGATTCCACCACAGAGCCTCGCAACATCATTTACGGTAATCCCTCCATCGGATTCGACAACACAAATCCCCTTTAAATCCCCACCCAATGAATCTAGTCTTATTTCATTTCCAAACATACCCAGTATCATCTGCTCGAATTTTCTAATTCGGGGTGCTCTTGCCCCCATTTGAAACCACTCGTTAAAAGCTGAAATCAGAAAATCGGAATAGGATCCTGCGCCCTCCCAATGCGCTGGGTAATTAATATAATTCCCGTCCGGAAGTAATAGATCGTAAGAATCAATTTCTTGTTGACTAAACCATCTTACCAATTCATCCCCGGCAATTAGCGTTGGATTTACAACACAACAAAAGCCCGGAGAGAAAGAATCAGGATTGTACTCTCTTAACTTCTTAATTATGGCTAGCAGTTTATGGGTTATCCCTCTGCCCATGTGATCCACCCTGTTAGCATCTGTAATTTGCTCAGGTCCATCAAGACTTATTCCAATACCAACATTATATTCTTCAAATAAGTCTACCCATTCCTCGGTTAATAAAAGCCCATTAGTTTGAATAACAAACGTTAAATTGATCGTTGGAATCTCACGGGTAATCGTTTGAAGAATTTCTCTAAAGCGGCCTATACCGATGATCAAGGGTTCACCACCATGAAATTCAATTCCAAAATCATAAAGATTATTTCTTTCGCAATGTTCATTGATGCGTTTTACTAATTGGTTAATTACATCATGCGAAATAATGGCGGGCCTGGTTTTCCAGGATGAATCTCCTCTATTATACACGTAACAATACGTACAGTTCAAATTGCAAACCTGGGTAAGCTTGAGAATTATCCAAGTGAGAAATTTATCCTTCATGTGAGAAGGGCACTCCTGTAAGAGTGCCCGTTAAGATTTAACAAATTGAATTGAAATCAAATTTGAGCTGGTTGTTCACTCAAGTGATTCGAAGTAGCTATCCCGGTATCAGCCCCCCACCTTCTTTGAGGGCAAACCCTTGGCTAGACGACTTCCCTTAAGGGTCACAGAATTTTTGGAATGCGAACTGCTGTGACTATCATGTGGGCTGAAGTTAGTCCCTTTCTTGAGCGCTAACCGATGGACAATTTCATTCTGGATCAGTTTAATGTCCGCTGAATCTAATTCAGGGACTTTGAATTTTGCTGGGGTTTTTGCCATAAATTATTTTTTTAATTGTATAATTAATACACCTCTAACTTTAAAAAATCATACGATACTTCTGTGATAGCATGGGATTAACTCCTAAAAAATTTGATCTCCAAATTTTTAACCATGTTCACCAGCGGCCCAATCAAAGCTGAATTCGAAGGGTCAAGCAGGTGGCAAGAATGAAACCTAAATAATTTTAGAATCGATTAGGTAGGACTTACTCCTATAAATATTTCTGTAAAAGATGGGATTAATCTCCCTTTTAGGGTCTTAAATATACTTTATACAACTCCCGGATCGTTTATAGATGATCAGAAACATGTGACTTGCTCTTGCTGGTAAGCAATAGAGAATTTACGCTGTGAATTAAATTTTCCTCTTGGTATAAAAGGCCAGCCGTTCCTCGTTCGCCCGATTCTTTGTTCGATGCAGCTC
>JBEBJH010000119.1:0-14212 GCA_040079965.1 Cyclobacteriaceae bacterium | reverse complement strand
TGTATAAGAGACAGTATAAGTCACCCAGTTTAAAATATCCTTCTTCAATTTTAGCAAGAGCTGTTGCCTTCTGTTCTTCCGTTCGGGGAATTTGATTGATCAGCTTTGCAACTTCATCGGGAGCCTCCGCAGTTTTTGTTTCGGTTGTTGCCGGAGCTTGTTGCCCGGCTACTTCCGTGGCTACTACGTTAGGCTCATTAATTACCGTGGTCTTGTTTGATCTTCGCCAATTGTCTGACAAAGGAACAGTTCCCCAGATTCGTTGAAACTCAGATTGTCCCAACGAAACGGCCGATGGATTTCCAAAATACCAGTCGGAAGTTGCTGCCGATTCGGTGTTGAAGAAAGAACTATTCTGATTTCCACCACTGCTTCCTTCAGAACTTCGTTTCTTTTTTTTCTTGGTTGGGGCTTCTGCAATTTTTCTGCTGGCTACTACCGAATCAAGAGTTGTACGCAAGGTCAAAGAATCAAATGCTGACAAGGCTAACAAGGAGTCATTCCAGGTAATGGCCTCTGTGTATTTGGCAAATTCACCCAAAATCTCCTGCCTCCTTTTTATATCATCATAGTTTTCAAAATCTTTTGGCAATGCTCCAATAGCACTGTCATAGTATAGTTTAGCCAAGCTATACTTTTTCAGTGAGTCAAATTCCAGTTGACCTATCCGCAGATAAGCACTTCCCTGAATGCGTTTATTGGTTCCCGCATGAGCTGCCTGCGAATAACTTTCAATCGCTTCCTTTAGATTGCCTTGTTTACGGTCAAATTCTCCTAACTCATAATAGATCTTATCTCTGAACTCCAGGTTCTTCGCATCAGTCAACATTTTTTCAAATTGCGCCCGCAGTTGACGAATATCTTTTTTGTCATCGAGGCGGGCTACCTGGGCCATATTTAAGCGCGCATAAAAATCGATTTCATAATCCGGGTTTGAGGCGACACATTTTCGATAATAGTTATATGCCTCCGCATCAAAACCGAGTTTCTGATATACTTGTCCAATAAGGAAATAGATTCTTCCTTTTCGATCCTTACGTTCAAGCAATGAATCCGCTCTGGCAAGATTGCGCACCATGTAGTCATAGTCGTTGCGCACCTGGTAATAATAAGCTTTTTCGAGGTAAAGGTCTTTCTGATTTTCCTTGTTCAGTTTTTCTTTTTCCAGAAAGCGAAAGGTTTCTTCGGCACGATCGTAATCATTTTGTTCAGTGAAGGTTCGCAGTAATTGTACCAACGCCTGATGGCGGGTATCGATGTCCGGACTTTTAGTATTTACATATTTGAATGTCTGGATCGCATTTTGAAAATCACTGCCGTATAGCCGGGCCTTACCTACCAGCACATAACTATCATCAACCCATTTGCTGTTGGGATGACGCTGAATTGACAAGGAAGCCATTTTGATAATCTCCTCGGTATCTTTCGAATAGGTTTTGGCTAACACCGTATCCAACTTAGGGAATAGGCGGAGGATTTGGTTGGGGTCATCATCCAGGCTTTTCAGGATAATTTTTTCTACCTCATAAGTCTTTTCACGAGCATAATAGTATCCATTGTAATGGGCAGTGAGGTTGTGGAATACATTGCTGGTAAAATTATTTTGCTCTACCGAGCAACTGATGAGGATCCCCAGCAGCAAAAACAGAAGAAGTCTTACAGAAGAAAAGCGTATGCTCAAGGTAAAGCCTGTTTTACGATTACAAACGTAAAAAACAGATATTCAATATTATAATCAGTCAGAATATCTAATTTTGCTAAAATTATCAATTTGAAACCCAAAAAGACCATATCAGAGCGGTTGACCACCAAGTATCAGTTGGTGATACGCAATGAAGAAAACCTGGCAGAGAAGTCAACCATTGCCTTTACCTATGCTAAAGTGATGGTTATTTCTGCCTCTTTATTTCTGCTGCTTTTTGCTTTCAGCCTTTTTTTATCAAAAACATTATTAGCAAAGTGGTTTGACCCCAAGCATGCACAAATGGAGGCAAACAAAAAATTATATGAGCTTGCCCTTAAAGTTGACTCACTGGCGGTGGAAGTAAACCGTAAAGATTTATTCATTCTAAACTTTCAACGTATCTTAAGTGGAGATACGTCAAGCGGATTTACCGATCCTGCCGATGCCCTGGGGGGTGAAAATCAGCCGGTGAAAGCGGTTGGTAATATGAGACTTGCTGCTGCAGACTCCCAGTTCAGGAAAGATTTTGAGAAGAGTGAGTTTTCATTAGTTACACTCACCAGCGGTAAGTATCGGGAACTACAAGAGATGTATTTCTTTACACCCATTACGGGTTTTGTCTCCGATCATTACGATATTAAAAAAGGTCACTATGGAGTAGATATAGTAGCCAAAACCAATGAGCCCGTAAAGTGCGTTGCCGATGGCACTGTTGTGATGGCCTCCTGGACACAGGACGCAGGTCACGTGATAGCCGTTCAGCACCGCGGTAACCTGGTGTCGGTGTATAAGCACAATGCCGGATTATTAAAAAAAGTTGGTAACTTTGTGAATGCCGGTGATATTATCTCTATAGTTGGCAACAGTGGAGAGATGACCGATGGACCCCATTTACACTTTGAAATGTGGTATAACGGTAACTCACTTAATCCGGAAGATTTTGTAACGTTTTAACCCACGAGCCATGTTAACATCAAAAGAACAGAAAAGAGCCGCAGACGAGATCAGCAATTCCAGTAATGTAATTGGAAAAGGCACTGTGCTGGAAGGAAACATTGAAACCTTTGGAAATATTCGCATTGAAGGCAAAGTAATTGGAAGCATTAAATCCAAATCAAAAATCGCTTTAGGTCATTCAAGCCATATTGAAGGAAACATCATCGCTCAAAATGCAGATATCGAAGGGGAAGTAAAGGGCAAACTGGAAATTTCTGAATTACTTGTGCTGAAGGCTACTGCTAAAATTCATGGAGATATTATAACCGGAAAGTTGGTGGTAGAGCCGGGTGCTATTTTCAACGGAAGTTGTAAGATGGGATCGATCATGAAAGACATTAAGATTGGTGAGACGAACGGTATGCACGCCCTTCGCCCTGAAGAAGCCAGATCAAACTAATTCTAAAATCGAATACAAAGCCACAGATCTGCCAGTCAGTTTTGTGGCTTTCTTTTTTATTCATAGATGTCTAAACAGAAAGACAATTCGAATTCCTTTCTAAAGTACAGCAGCCTTGGGTTGCAGATGCTTGTGACCCTTGGTGTTGGTGCATGGTTGGGTATTAAACTGGATCACTATTTTGAACTTAAGTTTCCCGTGTTTCTGATCACCTTTGTATTCGTACTTTTTGGTGGCATCATGTATCAACTTTATCGCATCCTAAATAAAGACTGAACCTTGCTTCGTTTTACATTAAGTCTTTTCCTGGTGGCTACATTGGTTGTTCTTACGGCTTGGTTGGGGTCAGTTCAAGCATGGTGGCCTTTGCCTCTTTTCTGGAAAGAGATAGTTCTATTCATGTTTTTTATAACACTCATTATTGGCTTCAGGCTAGTACAGATGCGGAGGAAGCACGCTGTGGCTTTTGTACAGTTTTATCTCCTTTCGATTACCTTAAAAATGGCAGCCGGGCTGGCCTTTATCATTTTTATCATCTTGAAAACTCCCATGGAGGCAAAAGGTAGCGCGGCTTTATTTATCGTGTGTTATCTGTTGTTTACCCTTGTAGAGGTGAACTTTTTGATGAGAAAAGACCCTTCCTGAGAATGTGCTTTAAAAAGCATCGTTATTGCCCAAAATTCAAACAAAACATTTTTTTCAGATTGGATAATTGATACTTTTGCAGTCCAATTAAAAGCCTTTGTTCCGACCGCGATGAATAAGCCGTTTTTTGCATTAAAATCAACGTTTTTGGCCCTCTTTTTAATCGTTTTAACAGGCGTTTTTTCTCCGGTTTTTGCTTCCGATCAGGAAGGTCATGGCGAGGCTGAACCATTCAATGCGAGTGAGGTTATTTTGCATCACGTTATGGACGACCATCAGTGGCATTTTGCCGATTGGTTGGTCATGCCGCTGCCCATCATTGTTTATTCAGAAGAAAAAGGGCTTGATATTTTTACATCAAGCCGCTTTTATGATCATCACAATGTGGTTGAATACAATGGCTATAAATTAGAGCACAATCATATTTATTTGGCTGACTCCGGTAAGGCAGTTTTTGATTTATCAATTACCAAAAACGTAGCAATGCTTCTCATCAATGCCGGGCTGTTATTGTTTGTATTTGTTTCCGTTGCCAAAGGGTTTAAAAACAATCATGGAAAAGCCCCCAAAGGTGTACAGTCATTTTTCGAACCGGTTATTCTGTTCGTTCGCGATGAGATTGTGAAGCCAAACATTGGTCATCATTACGAAAAGTTTTTACCCTACATGCTCACGCTTTTTTTCTTTATTCTATTTGGGAACTTGCTGGGTCTTTTACCAGGAGCAGGTAACCTTACAGGAAATATTGCGGTGACCATGACGCTCGCTGTGTTTACTTTTTTGATTACCAATTTTAATGGAAAGAAAGCCTACTGGGGACACGTTCTTTGGACTCCTGGTGTACCTCATTGGCTAAGGGTTGTTATTTTGCCTGTGGAAGTTGTGGGATTGTTTACAAAGCCCTTCTCGCTGATGATTCGTTTGTTTGTAGCGATCACCGCAGGTCATATTGTTATCCTGGGAATTATTTGTCTCACGTTTATTTTTGGAAGCATATACGTGGGTATAGGAGCTTCATTGATTTCTCTGTTTATAAATCTTATTGAATTGTTAGTGGCAGGTATTCAGGCTTATGTATTTACCATGTTCTCTTCGCTTTACATTGGAATGGCTGTGGAAGAGCATGATCATCATTAAAAAGAACTAAAGAAATCCCTGAGGAATCAGGGTGTTGTTTCACTTAAATAAATAAAACTATGTTAACCGTTCTCTTAGACATCTATCTGGCAGTAATGGGCGCAGGTATCGGTGCCGGTCTGGCTGCAATTGGCGCTGGAATTGGTATCGGCCGCATTGGTGGTTCTGCTATGGAAGGTATGGCTCGTCAGCCTGAAGCTTCTGGTAAAATCCAAAATGCCATGCTTATTATTGCGGCTCTAATCGAGGTAGCTGCGCTTTTCGCGCTGGTTATTGCGTTCATTGTAGCAACAAATGCAAAGGTGTAAGAAAGCTTGCCTCAGCAATTGGCTGGGGCAGCTTTTTTTAGTAATGGTCTTAGAAAATTTTGAATTAATATAAAGATATATGGATTTGCTATTACCTGGTGAAGGTCTGATCATTTGGCAAGCGATCGTTTTCCTTGGCTTATTCTTTCTCTTAAGCAAGTTAGCCTGGAAGCCAATTCTCAACTCTCTTAAAGAAAGAGAACAATCCATTCAGCAGGCCTTAGACTCTGCCGAGAACGCCAAGAAGGAAATGGCCAATTTGAAGGCTGATAATGAAAAACTTTTGCGCGAAACCCGCGAAGAGCGCGATAAAATTTTGCGTGATGCCCGCGATGCGGCCAACCGCCTTCATGACCAGGCTCAGGCAGACGCTAAGAAAAATGCAGACCGCCTGATTGAGGATGCCAAGACAATTATTCAGACTGAAAAAAACGCGGCCCTTCGGGATGTGAAAGAGCAGGTAGCGATGTTTTCTATTGAGATCGCAGAGAAGCTAATTAAGAAGAATCTTTCTGACGATAAGGCGCAGAAAGAATTGGCAAATACGTTCATCAAAGATTTAAAGTTGAATTAATTCATGGCAGACGTAAGGGTAGCTTCCAGATATGTCAAATCACTGCTCGGATTAGCTGTTGAGAGGGATGTTCTTGAGCCGGTCCATCAGGATATGCAGATGTTGGATAGAATTTTTGGAACCAATCGCGACCTGGTGAATATGTTGCGTAGCCCCATCATTCGTCACGAGAAGAAGAGAAGTGTTCTTGAGAAAATATTTAAGAGCAATGTAAATAGTCTCACGTTTGATATTATTGATATCCTTACCCGTAAAAATCGCGAAAGGCTTTTACCTGCGATCGCTAAGGAATTTCATGTCGCTTACAATGAGAATAAAGGTATTGGAAAAGCCACCGTAACTACGACCGTGCCGATGGACGCTGCCCTACGAACTGAAATCGAAACCATCGTGAAGCAATTGAGCCAAAAGAGCAAAATTGAATTGGAAGAAAAGGTCGATAAGAATTTAATCGGAGGATTTGTACTCAATGTAGATGATCGCCAGATTGATGCTTCCATTAAGAGTAAATTGAAAACATTGAAATTGAAGTTTTCACACAATCCGTATTTAAAGGAGTTTTAAAAATATACCATCTCATAACAACTAGTTTATGGCAGAGATCAGACCCGAAGAAGTATCAGCAATATTAAGAGAGCAATTATCGCAGTCGCGCACAGATGCACAACTGGAAGAAGTTGGAACCGTGTTAACTATTGGTGACGGTGTGGCTCGTATTTACGGACTCACTAAAGCACAAGCCGGTGAGCTTATAGAATTTGAAAATGGGCTGAAGGCACTTGTTCTTAACCTAGAAGAAGACAATGTAGGTGCTGTGTTGTTGGGAGATGGCAAGGGAATTAAAGAAGGCGCAACGGTAAAACGAACCGGCCAAATTGCCTCGGTGCAAGTAGGTGAAGGTTTGTTGGGTCGGGTAGTGAATACATTGGCTCAGCCTATTGACGGTAAGGGTCCTGTTGAAGGACAACTCTATGAAATGCCTTTGGAACGCAAGGCACCGGGAGTAATTTTCCGTCAGCCAGTGAATGAACCATTGCAAACCGGTATCAAGGCGATTGATGCTATGATTCCGATTGGTCGTGGTCAGCGCGAGTTGATTATTGGCGATCGCCAGACTGGTAAAACAGCCGTGGCCATTGATGCTATCATCAATCAAAAGGAATTTTACGAGAAAGGTCAGCCTGTATATTGTATTTATGTAGCGATTGGTCAGAAGGCATCAACTGTGGCTAGCGTTGCTGCTACTCTTGAGAAGGCGGGTGCCATGAAATACTCAGTGATTGTTTCTGCTTCTGCTTCTGATCCGGCACCTATGCAGTTCTTCGCTCCCTTTACTGGTGCTGCGATTGGAGAGTTCTTCAGAGACACCGGTCGTCCTGCATTAGTTATCTATGATGACTTGTCGAAACAGGCTGTGGCATATCGCGAAGTTTCCTTGTTGTTGAGAAGACCTCCGGGCCGCGAGGCGTATCCTGGTGATGTATTCTATTTGCACTCACGCTTACTGGAGCGTGCCGCGAAGATCATCAACAACGATGAGATTGCCAGAAACATGAACGATCTTCCTCCTTCATTGAAAGGAATCGTAAAAGGTGGTGGCTCGCTAACGGCTTTGCCAATTATTGAAACCCAGGCCAATGACGTTTCAGCATATATTCCGACTAACGTGATTTCCATTACGGACGGCCAGATCTTCCTTGAGACAAACTTATTTAACTCGGGTATTCGCCCTGCGATTAACGTAGGTATCTCGGTATCGCGCGTAGGGGGCAATGCTCAGATTAAGTCAATGAAAAAAGTGGCTGGTACTTTGAAGTTGGATCAGGCGCAATTCCGTGAATTGGAAGCCTTCTCAAAATTCGGTTCAGACCTGGATGCCGCAACTAAATTGACTATTGAGCGTGGTCGCAGAAATACAGAAGTATTGAAACAACCACAGTATGCTCCGGTGCCTGTTGAAGATCAGGTAGCTATGATTTTAGCTTCTACAAAGGGATACATCGACCGCGTACCTGTAACTAGGGTTAGAGAATTTGAAAAGGAATTTATCGGTCTTATGAGAGCACAGAACAAGCAGGTGATGGATAATTTCCGTGCTGGTAAGTTTGAAGATGCCGATGTAGATGTGGTAAAGAAGTTTGCTACTGAGTTGGCCTCTAAATATTAATTTGAAAATGTGCTGATTCGTTGATTTTGAAATAATTTTAATTTTCAAATCAACGAATCTTCAAATCGCCTAATTAAATTATGGCAAGTTTAAAAGAAGTTAAGAGTCGTATCACATCTGTAATCTCAACCCAGCAGATTACCAAAGCCATGAAAATGGTGGCGGCAGCTAAGTTGAGAAAGTCTCAGGATCGCATAACGCAAATGCGTCCGTACGCTCAAAAGCTTACACATCTTTTTCAGAACCTATCGGCAGCCGGACAAGACGAGCAAGCATGGTACAATACTAAGCGTGCGGAGGAGAAAATTCTTCTCGTGGCTATTAGTTCTGATCGCGGACTTTGTGGCTCCTTCAACAGCACGATCATTAAAGCTGTTAGTCGGCAGATTGCTGATAATTACTCGGTTCAGGCGGCTAAAGGAAACGTTACTATTCTTCCTTTGGGAAAGAAGGCGTTTGAATTTTTCAGTAAGAGGAATTATAAAATAGTAGCAGATTACTGGAATGTTTTTCATGGCTTGTCGTATGAAAATGTATCGGTCATCGGGGAGTATTTGATGAGTTCTTTTCAGGCAGGTGAATATGACAAAATTGAAATCGTGTATAACGAATTCAAGAATGTAGCGACTCAAATTCTTCGGGTGGAGCAATTTCTTCCTGTGCTGCAGCCTAAGAAAGAGCAAAAAACTGTTGAGACTGATTACATCTATTTACCGAATCAGAAAGAGATTGTGATTGGCATGGTTCCAAAGGCCTTGAAAATTCAACTCTTTAAATCAATACTGGATTCCAATGCTGCTGAAAATGGGGCTCGAATGACTGCCATGGATAAGGCTACTGAAAATGCAGGTGAGTTGTTAAAGGAGTTGAAACTGACTTACAACCGCACCCGTCAGGCGGCTATTACAAAGGAGATTCTGGAGATTGTGGCCGGTGCCGAAGCGCTAAAAGCGTCCTGATACGATTTCGAATTAATAAAAACTCCCTGGCAACCCAGGGAGTTTTTGTTTATGGATATACTACTCCGATTATATAGAACCATTAACCTGTTAAGCATTGATGTAGCCGTTGGTGCCGTAATCTCCTCCCTATGTTTTTCACGGCTATTCGATATAAAGCCCAACCCATATTCAATGGTTACCTTGGGCTTGACCGTTTGGATAATCTATACGGCTGACCGTTTACTTGATGTTAGGAATCTTAAGGGCCAGGCCACCACTGACCGGCATAAATTTCACCATCGTTACCAAAAGCAATTGTGGATTTTGATATTCCTAATGGGGTTCATCGCAGCAGCCCTCGTTTTTTTTCTCCATCCTTCGATTATTGTAACAGGTATTTTACTTGCCGCAAGTAGTGGTTTGTATTTGTTGATTCAAAAGCACCTTCGTATAAAGGAGTTTGTTGTCGCCATTCTCTACACGATTGGCGTCTTGCTGCCTTCGTTCGGCCTACGTGGCTCTCTTTCTTCGGAGCTTTATCTTTTGAGTGCTCAGTTTTTTATTCTGGCTTTGATAAATCTATTGCTCTTTTCATGGTTTGAACAGGAGACTGATAAGAGCAGCGGTTATTCTTCTTTTGCAACAGCTTACGGTAAGAAAGTAACAACCTATTTTATATGGATGTTGTGCCTTTGCAGCATATCGATTACCACATGGATGCTTATCCAAAATCTATTCAACCTAACAACCTTTGTTTTTCTGTTTATGACATTTGTTCTAATGGTCATTTCTTTATTTCCAGCTTATTTCACGGTTAACTCCAGGTATCGTTTATTGGGGGATGCTGTATTCTTTCTTCCCTTATTAGGGTTGTTTAAATGAGTAAAAGTTTGGCAGCTGGATTTGACAGACTAGCACCTGTGTATGATGCGTTAGCCAGAATAGTTATTGGCAACGGCATTCGAAAGTCACAGCTTCATTTCTTGAATCACCTTACTGCAAAGAACAAGTTACTCATACTGGGTGGTGGAACAGGATGGATTCTTCCATTTATTCTTAAAACGAATCCGGCCTTGCAGATTGATTATATAGATGTATCCCCTAAAATGATTGCATTGGCAAAGGGCAGGGTAAAAGATTCCAGAGTGCGATTTATAGTAGGTACCGAAGAGAACATTCCGGATACAGATTACGACTGTGTGATTACTAATTTTTATCTCGATCTTTTTGATGATGCAAAACTTGAATCGGTAGTACTTCGTATTAAAAATTCGTTACAGCCAGGTGCCTGTTGGATTGCCACTGATTTTATTAGTGAAAAATTTTGGCACAAGAGTTTACTAACGGTCACGTATCAGTTCTTTCGCGTAACAACAGGCTTGCAAACACTAAAGCTCCCCTTCTGGGAACAGGAATTACATAAGGCGGGCGGAACCCAACTTGAAACAAAAGATTATAGTGGGGGGTTTATTAAATCGACAGTGTTAAGATTCTGAGTTCGTAACAGTAATAAAAATCCGATTCGGCTTCATTTAAAATTGACCCGTGCAGCCTATATTGCTTGGGTAGAAATAGGTATATGATAAAGTTGATTATTACGGGTTTGTTATTGGGGTGGGTAGTATCGTGTGATACTTCAAAAACCAATTCAGATGCTGGACCTCCGGTTATGCCCGATCGTACTCTGAATGCTGCATTTCTGATAGTTGACGGTGTCTATAATTCAGAGTTAATAGCGCCCATGGATGTTCTGCAGCATACCATCTTTCATACGGATAAGGGAATAAAAGTCTTTACCGTTGCACCAAGAAGGGATACCATTACTTCCTTTGAAGGCCTTCGGTTTATACCTGATTTTTCTTTTGTTTCTGATTCACTTCCGGCTATCGATATTCTAATAGTACCTAGTGCGGAACACAGTATGACTTCGGATTTGGAGAATAGGGAACTAATCGGGTTTGTAAAAACCACAGGTAGAAAAGCGCTTTATGTTATGTCCCTTTGTGATGGCGCTTTTGTTTTGGCAAAGGCTGGTTTATTAGACACGTATCATTGCACTACCTTCCCCGGTGATATTCCGAAATTCAGAGAAGCATTTCCTCAGCTTACTGTGCATGAAGATGTAAGTTTTATTCATCAAGGTCGAATGATTACTTCTGCAGGCGGAGCAAAATCATACGATCCGGCTTTGTACCTGGTTGAACTGCTGTATGGCAAGAAGGCAGCGGAGGGAATTGGCAAGGGCCTGGTTATTGATTGGGACCTGGGAACGATAAAACATACCCGCTTCGAATAGACTTATTAACTTTAGTTAACGAATCTTACCTTGGTCTTACTTACTCCTATCTTATTGTTAAAAAGTTTTTAACTTGTCTTTTTCGGTTAGAATTAGAATGAATACGGAAAGGAGATCGCAGACTCTCAGTATGCAACAAATCATTGACAACTTGCCGGTTGTTGTATTTGAGTATACAGTCAATCCTGACGGATCAAGAGATTTTACCTACCTCAGTGCCTCCTGCGAAAAAATTCTGGGAATCAGTCGTGAATTACTTTTGAATGGATCTTATCCCATGAAGGTTTTTATTCATCGAAATGATTGGGATGAGTTTGATGGACTAATAGAGAAGGCCATTGCCGAGGTAGCCCCCATTAAGTGGGAGGGTCGGATTTTCAATGCGAAATCAGAAACCAAGTGGATCGAGGTAACTTGTGAACCACTCAGATTGCCTGACGGCAGAATAGCCTGGAGTGGAGTAATCAGTGATATTCGCGAACGCAAGGAGTTGGAGCGGAAAAAGAGAGTGGCAGATATGCGCTACCTCAAAACGGAGACACTCTTTTCCGAGCTTTTTAATAGTTCGCCCATGGCCATTGTGTTGTTGGACGGTTCCGGAAACGTGGAACAGGTAAATCGGGGATTTGAACTGTTGTTTGGATATACCATCACAGAGCTGAAAGGCAAAAGTCTGAACCTGTTTATTGTACCCCAAGAACTTGAGTCAGAAGGAAATGATTTGAATTCTCTTATTTCATCTCAGCAAATTGTGAGAATAGAAACCACCCGTTTGAGGAGAGATGATCGCCCTGTTTCAGTAATTATCTATGGGGTGCCCGTACAATTAGAAGATAAGACCATTGGAATTTTTGGGGTGTATGTGGATATTACAGAACAGAAAAAGATTGAAGAGGAATTAAAAATCCGGAATTCAGAATTGGACAATTTTGTGTATAAAGTTTCTCATGATTTACGTGCTCCGTTGTCATCTGTGCTTGGGCTGGTTAACCTCGCTCAAATGCCCGGCAATGATGACGACCCTGCTCAGTATTTGAAAATTATTGGAGAAAAAGTAGGACAGCTTGATAATTTCATTGGTGATGTTTTAAGTCATTCAAAAAACCTGAAACTTGATATACAAACAGGACCCATCGATTTTGAAACCATAATTGATAAAACCTTTAAAGACCTGAGCTACATGCGAGGAACTGATCAGATGGAAAGGCAGGTCAGTATTCAAGGGGGTGAGTTTTCAAGCGATCCCTGGCGGATAGGCGAGATTTTCAGAAACCTGATTTCGAATGCAATTAAGTACCGGAAGATCAATGATGAATCGTGCAAGGTGTCGATTAAGGTGGATGTGAATTCAGATCGCGCCATGATTGTTTTTAAAGACAATGGCATCGGGATCAGTGCCGAAAATCTGAGTAAGATATTTGAAATGTTTTATAGGGCCAGCGAGCAATCTGAAGGATCGGGTCTTGGACTTTATATTGTTAAGAATGCGGTTGAAAAACTGGAGGGTCTTTTGAGTGTTAAAAGTCAGCCGGGCGAGGGCACAACATTTGAAATAACCCTGCCTAACAAAGTGGCAAACCACTAATTTTTTTCGACTCATGCAAATTAAAGAAGTAATCACTGCGCAAGACAAGAAAGAGTTTCTCCAATTGGCTGTGCGCTTATACCGCAATTCACCAACCTGGATCAGACCATTGGACACAGATGTTGAAGGCGTTTTTGATACCGAAAAGAATAAAACATTTCATCATGGCGAATGCATTCGCTGGATTTTACTGAATGAGTCTGGGGAAACCATTGGCCGGGTAGCAGCCTTTATAAATCAAAAAACGGTAAGCAAAGGAAACGATCAGCCAACCGGGGGCATGGGTTTTTTTGAATGCATCGAAAACAAGCAAGCCGCATCCTTACTTTTTGATCAATGCAAAGATTGGTTGAAGCTGCGTGGTATGGAAGCGATGGATGGCCCAATTAATTTTGGCAACAGAGATCGGTGGTGGGGCCTTTTATTGGAAGGTTTTGAGCGTGAACCGAACTATCAATGCAATTATAATTTTCCTTATTACCAGAGTTTTTTTGAAACCTATGGGTTCCAGGTTTATTTTTATCAATTAACCTTTGGTCGGCCAATTCAAGGTCCGCTGGACGCCAGGCTTTATGAAAAAGCAGCACTGGTGGAAAAAGATCCTAACTATCGATTCGGGTTTGTAAAAAAATCAGAGTGGGACACGTTACCTACTAAAATTCGCGAGGTGTATAATCGGGCGTGGGCCAAGCGTGGCGAGATCCCTGAACTATCTGAATTGCAGGCAAAACATTTGGTGAAGCAAATGAAACCTATCATGGATGAGAGGTTGCTTTGGTTTGGATACTATAAGGAAGAGCCAATAGCATTCTTTTTATCCTTACCCGAAGTCAATCAGATTTTTAAATATGTGAACGGTAAAATGAATTGGTTGGGGAAGCTTAAGTTTGTGTGGCACACCTTTAGAAAAACCAATAAAAAAGCTTTTGGAATTTTATTCGGCCTGGTACCAGAACATCAGGGTAAAGGTGTAGATGGGGCGATCATAGAGAACTTCAGAAAATTTGCTCAAAACGGAGGCGTGTCCTATGTAGATTATGAAATGAATTGGATCGGAGATTTTAATCCAAAGATGATTCGTGTGGTGGAGCAGATTAATGCCCCCGTTGTAAAAAGACATGCTACCTATCGTAAACTTTTTGATGAAACCAGACCCTTTAAAAGAATGCCAATTATAAGTTAAGTTATGCAAGAGCAGGAAGAATCGCATTCAAGTTTTTTATTTCGCAACCTGATTAAGGGATTACTTTGGTTTGCAGTAATCATCACGCTGTTCATATTGCTGGAGGGATACATTCAGGAAAATTTCAAAAGCCATATTGATGACATCCGGGCAAACCCGGGTATCCTTTACGGCATCTACACTCTTTCTGAAATTATTTTTGGAATACTGCCACCGGAATTATTCATGATGATCTGGATTCTGGACGACATTGATTTATCAGGCTTTATTATCAATCTTTCAATCCTGACTGTTAT
>JBEBJH010000364.1:0-3013 GCA_040079965.1 Cyclobacteriaceae bacterium | reverse complement strand
AATTGCAAGTAATTCATACTTTCGCATTTGTATATACGAAGGGTATACAGGCACAATCTTATCGGCCGAGAAGCGAAACCTTCGCGAAATGAGTTTTAAGGAAGAACTTACCAATACATTAACGGATCCAAAAGAATACTCTCCCCGTTTTACCGGCCGCAAGGAATACCTGATTACTTTCTTGTCACCGGGTGTCAGGCTCAAATTAAACTCCAGGTCTCTGCGTTGAAACTGATGGGGGATTTCATCAAACACCCGAAGTGTGATGGGGAATGTGTAAAAGCTTTCGAGATAGATCGAAATCTCATTTTCATCACCGTTCGAAAGTTTATCTGCAAGTAGACGCTCGCCCCGCATTCCACGGTTAACCCTGAACAATAAAATTATGTCGGTGAATAATCCTGCGATCAGAAGGAAGAATAGGATTTTAGGAATGAGGTATCCGCCTCCAAACACAAAAGAAATGATGAATGCTGTCACTACAATTCCAATCAGCAGAAACAACCGATTACCGAAATATAAATCTCGAATCCACTTCATTTATCTGGGCACTTCTATTTTATCGACAATTTGTTTCACCACTTCATCAGCCGATACACCTTCCATTTCTTTTTCCGGACTAAGGATGATCCGGTGCCTGAGCACGGGAAGTGCTGCGAATTTGATATCCTCCGGACTAACGAAATCCCGTCCACTGATCATCGCATAGGATTTTGCTCCCATTAAAATAGCAATCGAGGCTCGGGGAGATGCTCCCAGAAATACCATGGGATTGTTTCGTGTTTCCTGAATAATCTGGGCAATGTAAGTGAGCAGATTTTTTTCGATGTGAACTTGCTGGACAAATTGCCTAAACCCGTGAATTTGATCTGCGGTAAGTACAGAGTTTACTTCGGCCACTGGCTGAAACCCTTTGCGTTCATGATGACGAGAAAGAATTTCAATTTCTTGGTCCTGCGTGGGATAATTCACAGCAATTTTAAAAAGAAACCGATCTAATTGTGCTTCAGGAAGACGATAGGTGCCTTCTTGTTCGATCGGATTTTGAGTGGCCAACACCATATAAGGACTTTTCATTTTATGGGTATGTCCATCAATAGTAACCTGACGTTCTTCCATAACTTCAAACAAAGCTGCCTGTGTTTTGGCGGGAGCACGATTGATTTCATCAATAAGCACAATGTTTGAAAAGATGGGCCCCGCCTTAAATTCGAATTCAGAAGTTTTTAAGTTGTAGACAGAGGTGCCTAATACATCTGAGGGCATAAGATCCGGAGTAAATTGGATTCTGGAGAAATCGACAGAAATAATTCTTGAAAGAAGTTTGGCGGTAAGCGTTTTTGCAACTCCCGGCACCCCTTCAATCAGAACATGACCATCAGCCAGGATAGCTGTAATCAAGAGATCGATCATTGTCTCCTGACCCACGATTACCTTTCCGATTTCTTCCTTTATTTTTTTTACCTGTTCATTCAGGGCAGTTAGGTCTACACGATTTTGAAAAAGATTCTCTTCCATAAGGTGGGTTATTTCTTTTGTTGAAATTTTTCGATTAAATAATTAAGATCAGTCAATTCACTGCCAGTAATTTTTTCTTTTGTTGACACATGATTAACGATTGATACGAGCTCGCGAACGGTTTTCTCTGGTACGCCTGATTTTTTAGTCAGAACAGCCACAAATCCTTCATCGCGAAGTTGCCCGCTCATCATATAATGAGAACGTACTTGGTCAAGGAGAAATTGAATCTTCTTTTCTGCAATATTTTTATGATCACCCCGCTGAAAGTACAAATTACCGATGGTAGCAATAAACTCAAGGGTGGTATTAGTCAGTGGTTTAATAATTGGAATAATTCGTTGTTTTCGTTTGGCCTCAAAAATCATGAAAAGTAAAAGCGAAATGATTGAAATGTAATACGCCCAGCGTAACGGTTCGTTTGTTAATACAAATCTCAGAGGCGAGGCTATCTCCATTCGCCCCAGTTGATAATATTCAGTCCAATACGTATTTCGTTTTGGCAGGTAAGAAAGCAAGGTGGAGGCGAATTCATGATTTTCTGCATTCAGTAAATGAATGTTAGTAAATACCATAGGGGTAGAGTTAAGTATAATTGCTCCTTTACCTTTTGAAATTCTCAACATTACCGGTTGATGAAAATCATTCGTGGCAATTACAGTGGCCTTGGCTGAATCAAGTTTGCTAAAGTAATTATGAACATTGCCACGTTTAAACTGAAACTGCCGGGTCGAATCCATTACAGGACTTACAAAATACAGAAATGCTGAGTCTATCTGTTCAAAGGTATTTTCACCTTCAAAAAAGGAGTCACTCGTAGCCAGGCCAAGAGTATCGGCCAAAGATCCGTAAAAGTCATTTGCTGAAATAAATATCGTGGCTCCTGCTCCTGCATAGGTTAAAAGCATTTCAGTATCTTCTTTTCCGGGCGAGAAGCTGCTGCTTAAAATGAGAATATTTTCATTCGCTTGCAGCGTGTCTTTTAATTCGTAAAGGGTTTGATATGAATTTTTTACATCACCTTTTATAACTTCGGGTAGAAGTTCATTCAAGGCGTACGTTCCGTATGGATTTTTATCTTCGTGCGCGAGAGTAACACGCCAGTCGTATTGTTTGTTCTTGGAAAGCATAAGAATCAGCAGCAATCCTGCCAATAATCCGATGTACATGATGTATTTCCAGTCCTTTTTCATTTTACTTTTTCTTTCCAAAAAGTAAATGTGTTTTTTACTTTTTGAAACTGGTCTTCACTGATGGCAAAGTTCCCATACCAGGCATAGTCGAAATAAAAGCTCAACTCGTTCAGTCCGGTTTTGATTTCACCTTTTTGTAGTTCTTCAACATAATCATGATTGGTTTTGCCAGCACTAAAATCAATCAGGTGTTTATCGGAAAGAATCTTTAAGGCATAAAGAAAGGTTAGGCGTGTGGCTAACCGATACTCATTCTTTTCAGTCGCCTCCTGAATGAGTTTTTCAAAGTTCATTTCATGAAT
>JBEBJH010000118.1:0-14437 GCA_040079965.1 Cyclobacteriaceae bacterium | reverse complement strand
GACAGGATGATTTCCGGAATCGGAATTGTCTATATGGTAATGCGCATCCGGCAACAACCGCATAGCGACCGAAGCGGGTTCGAAAAAACTGCATTAAAAATCACCGGGTATTCATTTTATCTACTTGTGGCAGGTTTAACTGCTTCGTCCCTGCTTTCTATCTACCTGGGAAGAAAGCCCGTTACTACCTTCTGGGGAGTAATTGTTTCGCTGATCTCAATTGTCGTGATGCTTTTCTTAATCTATGGTAAAATCAAAACAGGGAAGGCCCTTCAATCAGATGCAATTTTAGCGGATGCCAACTGTACTAAAGTATGTATTTATATGTCGTGCGTGTTGCTAGCATCAAGCGCCATTTACGAGTTTACTGGTTTCGCTTACGCGGATGCATTAGGCACCTTGGGACTTGCCTGGTTTTCGTATGAAGAAGGAAAAGAGTGTTTTGAAAAAGCGGCTAGCAATAAGCACTGCGGCTGCGATCACTAGTCTTTAAATTTAATCTTAAAGAACAAGATCACTGAAGCCAAAATCAGGGTAATGATATTCCAAAGAATCACGGGTAGTTCATCAATCATGATTCCGTAAATCATCCACAGGAACACCCCCAAACAATAAAGCAAAAACATAACCAGCGATAGATCTTTCGCTGACCGGGTACGCCAGGTTTTAACAACCTGCGGGAGAAAGGCCATGGTTGTGAGGAAGCCAGCTAGTAAGCCTAATAATTTTGTTGAGTCCACAGGTATAAGTTTTTTCAAAAGTACACATCTTGATTACCTTCACATAATTAATCATGAAGATCCACATTGAAGAGGCCCAATCCGAAGACGCTGCCCGGCTGGTCTTTCTGCTTGGGCAGTTAGGATACCCTGCATCCCATTCGGAAATGGTGGATAAAATCCAGCTACATAAGAATCCAACGTATAAACTTTTTGTGGCTAAAGAAGAAAACCAGGTTATGGGATTTATTGCATTACATTTCTATCATGCCTTTCACCATCTCGCACCCATAGGCCGGATCACCGCATTTTGTGTAGATGAACCTGTGCGTGGATCGGGTATTGGAAATTTGCTTTTAGGAGCTGCCGAAGGTTTCTTTCATCAACAGCAGTGTTTTAAAATAGAAGTAACAAGTAATTTAAAAAGAAGTAGCACTCATCAGTACTATCAACAACGTGGCTATACTGAAACCAGCAGGCACTTTGTTAAGATATTCGGGAAAAAGAACTCCTGATCAGATATCTGACTTTCTCAACTTCAGATAAGCAAAGTAATTGAAGAGCACTGTCCAGGCGAGGGCAATGGCTACAGCACCCAAGGCTACGTAATCCTGAATTTCCTGAAAGGCATAGCGTGCAAATGGAAGCGGCACCAGGTTGGTGATGGATTCTAACGGAAAAAATTGCTTTAACCATCCGATCTGATCTTCAAAACTTGAACGGAAAATATTCAGTTTGATAATAGCCTCAATCATATGAGAGAGCATCAGCAACACAATGGTGAGGCCCGACCGCTGAACAAGGATACCCAACATCAAAGCATAGGATAAGAAAGCAAATATTTCAATGAAATAGGCGAGAAAGAATTCGCTGCCAACTAAAAAATAATCCCATTCTATTTTAGGCGTATAAATAAATCCTGTTACCAGAGCAATTGACAAAATCATAGCAACGCTCATCAAACTTAACAACACATTGGTAAGGATTTTTGATTCCAGAAATTCCCAACGACTTAGTCCGTCAATAATATTCTGTCTGAGGGTTCGGTATTGGTATTCGTTGGTAATTGAAATCACAACCATAACAGCCAATACAATTTTAAACAGACCGCTGATCCAGATCAGGTTTTGCCAGATGTCCGGAAAGTGATACAAAGGAACGCGATTGATGTTAATCGAAGCCCCGAACTCAGCGCCCTTACTGGCCAGCCACTTCAAAATTTCCATTCCACTGGCCGTGGTGAATCCGAGGGTAAGAAAATACAAGCCACAGATCACCCAGAAGGTGCGGTAGCTGGTCATTTTCTTAAGATCTATTTTAAGTAAGTGAAGCATCTTCTGAGTATTAAACTTTGTGACTGGTATCTGACAAGATTTCCAAGAACTGTTTCTCGAGGCTTTTCTTACGGGTTATTAAGTGCGAAGCCACTATTCCTTTATCAAACAAAAACCGATTCAGGTCTTTGCTATGATAACCGTCTTTCATCATCACCTGAAAGATTCCGTTCTCCTTCTTGATGCTACCACTTCCTAAAAATTCCTGTAAGAGAACGCCCAGGTCATCGTGATAGGCCTGTACCTCTACAACTTCTTCTCCTTTTCCAACATCATCCACGGGACCAATGTGCATTAAACTTCCGCGCTTAAGCACCGCAAAATGCGTACATACTTTCTGAACTTCATCCAGTAAGTGACTGGCCAGAATAATGGTCTTGCCATCGGCCGCAATTTTCTTGATGATCTCGCGGATCTCAGCAATCCCCATCGGATCGAGACCGTTGGTGGGTTCATCCAGGATCAAAATTATCGGATCGCTAACAAGCGCGGAAGCAATTGCAAGACGTTGCTTCATACCTAAAGAATACGTACGGTACTTATCATCCTTGCGAGCAGTCAATTCAACAGTTTCTAAAACCCTGGAGATATTGTTAGGGTCAGCTCCCTTGATCATTGCATTTAACTCCAGATTCTTCTGACCACTGAGGTAGGGATAAAATATAGGATGCTCCAGCACAGCACCAATCTTTTTGCGAGTCAAGTGCGTGGCTGCTTCACCAAACCAGGAAAAACTACCAGAGGTTGGATTCACTACGCCCATGAGCATCCCCAGTGTGGTGGTCTTACCACTTCCATTGGGGCCCAGCATGCCAAATACCTGGCCCCTTTTTACTTCCAGATCAAGATTATTTACGGCACAAAGCTTTCCAAAGTTCTTAGTCAGCTTTTGAGTGGATAGAACTGTTTCCAAAATTAGTTTGATTAATTATTCAGGTTGTTGTCGTTCTTGTCGTCAGACTTTTTATCATCCTTCTCATTGCGACCTGTAAAGTCCTTAATCTTTTTCCCGATATCCGTGCTGCCATCAATAGTTTTGAAAAGGGCAGGTGCTTTGTCTAAGGCAATTTTCCCAATAATATCGAGTACAAATAAACTGGTTGAGTCATTCGCTATAATAATGGTACCTTTTACATCCCCATCCTTTTCTCTCAAATAGACGTCAAAGTTTCTTCCTTCAAACCGGCTGGTCATCATCTCTTCATACGATTCGGATTTATAGGCCGCCAGCAATTTGGTGTAATCCTCTTTACTGAATTTCGACTCGTTTTTGTCAATCATCAGAAATTTCATCTTTTCAATATCCTTAATCAACTCATCAAACTCCTTGTCGTCAGTCTGGTTGAGCATACGCAAGGTGTTTTTATAGAAATACAAGGACAAGCCCTCATACTTTTCGTCCAGCGCGGTGGTGGTATTTGTTTGACCAACCGCCAGACCAGCGCAACTTATTAGCAATAGAGCAAAAATGATTTTCATGTGGATATTATTTATTAAGCGCGATAGTCGTGTTCTTAGGCAACTGCTGAAGATCAATGTATCCCTTCATTTCAATGGCTACTACCTCCTGTTCTTCCTCCACTAATACGAAGTAATGGTTCTTATTGTTGTTTCCTTCCTTCAAATATATGGAGACTTCTTCACCGTTATCACGAATAAAAGCAAGCTCCTGAAACGAATCTTGTTTAAGGACACTTTTAAAACCCTTAATCGTAAGATTCAGGGCCTTAAACTCAGAACGAGGGATCGTTATAACCCGAACGTGTTTCAGGTCTTTAATGGCTTCTTTAAATTCAAATTCTCCGGCAAGGTTTAAAATCACACGACCCATCCAGCCACTAACAGAAAAACTATGAACATCGGGCTGATCATTAAAATTATCTTTAAGGGTTTGATAGCTCTTACTCTGAGCGTGTGTAGTTCCAGCAACTAGCAGTAGGATTAAAATTCTTATGGCTTTCATACTTTATTTTTTTGATAAGACGCCAGGGAAAAGAAAAAGGATGCATGGCAGTCACACATCCCTTTTACGCTATCCAGACTGTTAGTTTTTCTTGTCCTTGATATTCTCCAGGTGCTCCAACCCGTCAATATTCATCTTCTTGCTGATCTTGGAAACTTGCTTCAGATCGATCTCACCGAAAAGAGTCAGGAGCATGAACTCTTCATTGCCACCTGCTACCATTACCAGTTCGCTGATTTTACCACCCGACTCCTTGATGAAAAACTTCATGTCTTTATCCTTATCACGAACTGACATTAGCTCTTCATACTCTTTGGCAGGAATCATTCCCAGCGCTTCCTTATACAATTCCCTTGAGTTTCTGGCTTCTTCCTTAGCAAGAATTTTGAGTCCTTTCAATTTGCTAATCATGTTTACCACTTCCTGATCTTCAGGGTTCTCAACTTCCAGGTTCGCCATAAGGCTGAACATTTTGCTGCTCATATTTACCTGGCTAAACGTTTCGTCATTCTGATATTTACTGAAGAACTTCGAAATCGCATCCCCTTGGGCCTGGGCAGCTACGGCTACTGCCATCATCACTATTCCAACCATTAATTTTTTCATACCTGTATTCATTTAAGTTTTTTAATTTCTATTAAATCTTCTTCTCGTTCTCTTCTGATTCTTCCAGGGTCTTTCCCTGAATTTTTACTTCTGCTTCGTTAAAGGCTTTTATCTTACTTGCCTCCCGATGTGCTTTATTAAACCCTTTCGAAATCATCATCAGGGCCTTTTTGGTTTCTTCCAGCGCCAGTTTTGGATCGCTGTACGTGTCTGCAATTTCCGGTGGATAAGCCTTTCTCACTTCCTGTCGTACAAAATAAGTAGCTGCCACAACCACCAATAGTCCAGCCGCTATGCGGCCATAACTATAAAACATTTTTACCAATTTACCTTCCGGCCGATGCTGTCTGATTTTTTTCTTTACTACTGCATCAAAGTCCGGACTGTTTACCTGTTGTTTCTGCTGTTTGTCAAAGTATCGGAATACTTCGGCTACCTCGTTCATCGATTCGGGCACATCCCCGCGAAAATATTCCCGCAGGTGTTGTTCCTCTTCCAGCGAGGTGTCGCAGTTCCAGTACTTCTCCAGCAGCTGTTCAATGTGCTTAGAGTCCATACGCGTTTATCTTTACAAATTTTTCTCTTACCGCAGTGCGTGCTCGGAATAAGTTCACTTTTACCTGGTTCATGTCCAGTTCCAGAATCTCACAAATCTCGTTGTAGCTATACCCTTCAATATCCCGAAGGTGTATCACCTGGCGTTGCTTCTCGGGCAGCGCTGCTATCATTTCATTTAGTCGTTGCATGTTCTCATGAATTTCTGTCCTCTCATGAGGCGTTAGCGTTTCATTGCGAATCTCCATTCCTTCTTCAATCGGATCGGTGGCCCTGCGCTGTCGTGAGCGAAGGCGGTCGAGTGAGAGATTTTTGGTGATGCGCATACACCAGGCTTCCATGTTTTGCACTTCGGCCATCTGCTCCCGTCCGTTCCACACTTTGATCAGGACTTCCTGCACTATGTCTTTAGCTTCTTCCGAACTTCCCAGAAGGCGGAAAGCAAACCGAAAAAGCTTGTTTTTTGTAGGCAGAACCCGGTTTTCAAAGGTTTCGAGATTCATTGTTTCAAAGGCAAGACGGTGAGGGTACCAAGTTGTTACAAGATAGTTTAAAAATATATTTCAGAGGGCGGGAGACATTGCCTAAGGATTTGTTACTTAAGGTAGTGTATGACAGATCCTGATAGCAAAATCATTGTTTTTGATTCTTATGACACCGTAATGGCTGCCAACCTGGTGAAGACCAAACTGGATGCGTATGGAATCCCGTGCTTTCTTTCCAATGAAAACTTTGGAAGTCTATACCCGTTTCGCAATGAATTATTTACCGGGGTGCGCCTTCATATTTTTGAGAAGGATCATGACCGGGTGAAAGAGGTACTCACAGAAGAGCAAACGAGTGAAAAAGAACTACTGCAATGTCCTGCGTGTGGCTCAACCCATGTCATCTTGAAAGAAATTCAACATGGGCAATTCGAAAAAATTCTTTCAACAATTTTTCTCAGCCCATTTATGGAGGAGAAAAAATTATACTGTTGTCAGAATTGCAGCAAAGAGTTTAACGTAGTTAACTAGCTAGATTTTCAAGATTGTAAATTCAACCCTGCGGTTATTTGCACGGCCCGCTTCAGTTTCGTTTGAATCAATAGGTTTGGATTCTCCGTACCCATGAGCCTCCAACCGGGAGGAATCAATGCCCTGACTGATCAGGTAATCCACTACCGACTGCGACCTTCCTTGAGAGAGATTTTCATTATAGGTATCTGATCCCTTGCTATCTGTGTGCCCTGAAATCTCAATGGAGACAGTTGTGTTTTTCTTTAAAAAGTTAACCACCTTATCAAGTTCTACGAACGACTCAGACTTTAATGTGGTCTTATCAAAGTCAAAATAAATGTTCTTCAATCGAACGGTAAGACCCACCTCAATTGGCGTTAAATAAAGATTCTTGATTACGGGTGTAATGTCCTGACTTGCCACTTGCACGCTATCCGTTGAATTCAAATATCCATCGGAAGAAGCAGTGAATAAATACCAACCCAGGCTTGAGATGTTCTGCTCGTATTTGCCATCTACAGTCGTTAGAGAATATTGAGTAGCCCTATCTGCCTTAAGTGCAATATCCACTTTAGCATTTCTAACTTTCTGATCTGTCTTTTTATCAATCACATCACCTGCCAACACCAATTGCTTAGCGATTGGGGTCAGGTATATATCCACATGCAATGTTGTATCGCGATTAATTTTAGGCACCTTGTAAGATTGTGTAAAAGGAAGAAGCCCTGCCGAAGCAGCCGTTACTGTATATTCTTCAATCTCCGGAATGCGGCTTTCAAAGTTACCATTGAGTGTCGTTTTCAAATTCAATGGCTTTTGGTCTTTCATCTTTAATTCGATAGCCGATTGAACAGGCTGTTTTGTCTTATCATTGAAGGTGGTACCTGTAAGTACGATTTTAAAATTACGGGGCTTTAAAATAAACAAGTCAAAATTTCCACCATCAACACGGGCCCCCGCGCGGGCCGTAAAAATATTACCATGGGTATCGATTGAAAAATATGCATCTCCTGAGGGTGTATTGATCGAACGCCCAAGATTTACGGGTTCCGACCAATTGAGCCATGTTTCATCCAATCGGGTAGTTTTATAGATGTCGGTACCTCCTACTTTCTCTTTTGAATAGCGATCACTTGAAAAGTAAATTGTTTTTTGATCAGGTGACAAAAATGGACTGTAATCATCTGCCGGAGAACTGATCTTTAATTTTACAGGCTTACTCCATTGACCTCCTTGCTGATTGGAAAGATAGAGATCACTAAACTTGTCACCTTGCTTTTCGGAAAAGTAAAGAATAAGATGCTGGCCATCTGATGAAATGCTGGCACCATTAAACATTCCTTTATCCAAATCAGAAAAACCAGGGATGTTCACCTCAGTCCAGCTACCTGAAGGGCTTACTAATGAAAATCCTTTTGAATTTTTAGCCCGGCCCCCTCTTACCAAAAGTGAACCATCGGGCATAACATTAAAAACCTGATTATAACGATTCTGATTTAATGGGGGGCCCAGTCTCTTGCCTTCCGACCAAACTCCTTTATCATCCAAATTAGAAACCCAAATGTCCTGACTGTTCTCTTTTCCATACGTGTTCTGCGGATGGTTGCTGACGAAGTAATACAACTTGGTTCCATCAATGGAAATAACCGGGGACACCTGATGATAAAGTGAATTAATATTATCATTCATTTTCACCAACTCATACCGCGGACTAATTTCCTGAGCATTGAGTGCAACCCCAACCAGACAAAGAATAAAGACAAGAATGTGTTTCATGCAAAAAACATTTTAACTTAAAGATAGCACTTTCATCTCAGATAAAAAGCTGAGGGAATCTACGAAACAAATACGGCAGCCGTTGGGCTGCTTAATTATTCCGGCAAGCTGAAGAACCCACGACCGCTTTGTGCGATAGCCGCCAGAATAAACACAAGTGCAAGTGTATTGAAAATGAAAAGGCGTTTATGCTTGGCGACTGCTTCGGTCATTTTCTTAGCTGAAATCCGTGCGATAGTAATCAATGTAATTGCAATGAGCATCATACTGATATGCTCCACCAACCAATAGCGGGCTAACGGATCTTTCATGGATGCTCCGCTGAAGATTACAAGCGGACTTACGAAATACAAAAATAACCCGATCAACAACTGGGTGTGTGTAAGGATGAATAGTCCCAAACTCATCTTATCATCCAGCGCGGTATAGGCTGATTTTTTTTGCCAGCCTGCTAAGGCCCTGATAATTACAATTAGTAAAAAGATCAATACAAAATATCGCAATACCGAATGAGTGAGCACAAGTAAATCCTGCATAAAAAATTGAATTTGAGTGAATGCGAAAATTAGGCTAAGATTTTGACTTATTTCAGCCAATTGTCAACAAAATTAAAACCTTCGAAGAATTTAAAGTTATCGTAAGGCATAAACAAGTAAATTACTAATCAAATCAAAAACCATGAAAAAAATATTCTTCATATTCTCTTGCTTCCTGGTAACAATCTCCCATGGCCAGGAGAATCATTCCTATCAACGACCGCCCGAAGAAATTGTCAAGTTACTGGAAGCACCTTTAACTCCTTTTGTTTCTTTCTCTCCGGATAAACAATGGATGCTGCTTTTAGAACGCTCAGACTTTCCAACAATAGAACAACTGTCCAGACCTGAATTGCGCATTGGCGGGCTTCGTATCAATCCCGAGAATTTTGGCCCAAGCCGTAGTAACTACACTATAGGCCTAAAAGCAAAACGCTTGAGCGATAATCTGGAAATGGAAATAAAAAATCTCCCGGCCCCACTTACGGCCAGCAGTATCACCTTTTCACCAGATAGCAAGAAGATCGCCTTTCTTCAAAACAATGTGGATAAGATAGAGCTGTGGATCGTTGATGTTACTACTATGTCAGCTTCAAAACTTACGCAACGAAAAGTAAATACAGCGATGGGTGGTTATACCTGGTTGTCTGATTCACAAAGCATACTCTTTACAGGGGTGCCTTCAAACATAAAACCACTACCTGAAAAATCGCGAGTTCCTTCTGGCCCTGTGATTGAAGAAAACTTAGGCCGCACAGCTCCTTCACGCACCTATCAGGATCTGCTCAAAAATCCGTACGATGAAGCCGCCTTTGATTATTATACTCAATCTGATCTGGTATTGATAAATCTCAGTAGTAATGAAAAAACACTTAGCTCATCGGCAATTCATTCCGGTTTCAATCCATCCCCGGATGGGAAATTGATACTGACTGAATTTATTCAACGCCCCTACTCCTATCTCGTACCTGCTTACTTGTTTCCCACCGTAGTGAGTGTGATTGATCTGAATGGAAAGTTGGTGAAAGAGATCACACGAATTCCCTTATTGGATTACATCCCTACAGGAAACAATGCCACACAACGAGAGCCGCGTAATCAGACATGGCGGGCCGACAAACCAGCTACTCTCGTATGGGCTCACGCACGAGATGGTGGCGATCCAAAGGTAAAAGCGGAGATCCGCGATAAAGTTTTTACCTGGGATTTCCCATTTACAGGTCAAGCAAAAGAATTTGTCAGTATGCCCTTACGCTTTTCGCGGATTACCTGGGGCAATGATAATGTTGCATGGGTGTACGAACGCTGGGTGAATGATCGCAAAGAGCGCGTATATCAGGTGAATCCGGTATCGGGACAAAAGAAGATTGTCTTTGATCGCAACTATGAAGATGGCTATAATGATCCGGGAAATGTAATTACAGCACCTAATGTATATGGTCGTAACGTGATGTTAATTAACAAAGACAACAGTGTGTATTTAAGTGGAGCAGGTTCTTCGCCAGCAGGCGACATGCCCTTTCTGGATAAAATGGATTTGAACTCCATGAAGAAAACCAGGCAATGGCAATGCGCTGCTCCTTATTACGAAACCTTTATCAATTTTCTTGATTTGAAGAAAGGAACCTTTGTTACCTCATGCGAATCCAACACTGAAAATCCTAACTACTATCTGCACACAATTGGCTCGGCTAAAGTAACTGCAATTACATCCTTTCCACATCCTTATCCACAGATCAAAGACGTGAAAAAGCAAGTGTTGAAATACAAACGCGCAGATGGCGTAGAGTTAACAGCCGATTTGTATTTACCCCCCGGTTATAAAAAAGAAGACGGGCCGTTACCCGGATTTGTCTGGGCATACCCACGGGAGTTTAAATCAGCCGATGCGGCCGGACAGATAAAAGGTTCGCCTAATACATTTACGCGTTTAAGTTGGGGTGGGCCGATTTATTGGGTAATGCGTGGCTATGCAGTTCTTGATAATGCTTCCATGCCCATTGTGGGTGAAGGCGACCAGGAACCCAATGATACGTATGTTCAACAATTGGTTGCCAGCGCTCAAGCCGTAGTAGATCACGGGGCCTCATTAGGTGTGCTTGATCCAACAAGAGTGGGTGTGGGTGGTCATTCCTATGGTGCCTTTATGACAGCTAATTTATTAGCGCACTCAGATATTTTTAAGGCCGGGATTGCGCGCAGTGGTGCGTATAACCGAACGCTTACTCCGTTTGGGTTTCAGGCCGAAGAGCGCACCTACTGGCAGGCACCTGAAGTATATTATACTATGTCTCCTTTCTCGTATGCCGATAAGTTGAAAGAACCAATTCTATTTATACACGGAGAAGCAGACAACAACTCGGGCACATTCCCGATTCAAACTGAAAGATTCTACAATGCAATCAAAGGTCATGGTGGCACATCACGATATGTAGTGTTGCCTTATGAAAGTCATGGGTATGCGGCCAAAGAAAGTATTATGCATACATTATGGGAGATGGACAACTGGTTGGATAAGTATGTGAAAAATGCCAAAGAAAAACCAAAAGACACTAAAGTCAATTTGAAATACTAGATCCATACAAACTGCCAGGCTAAACTGGCAGTTTGTTTTTTGAACCTCCAACTTTTCATACCTTCACGACTCATACTTAACTTGATGAAGACCTGCCTGATCCTTGTTGTTCTTTTTATTTTTACGAGTGCAATTTCTACTGTAGCTCAACCTGATACGGTATCTGTTGGTGCATATGTAATCAGTGTGCATGATATTAATTTCCGCGACAAAGAATATACCATGCGTTTTTGGCTATGGTTTGTGTATGATAACCCTGATTTCGATTTCTCTACTCAACTAGACATTCCTAATGCCAAATCGATCGAGGAACCAGAGATAATTATGGATAGTCTGAACGGTAAAGCCTGGGCGATTATGAAGATGAAATCGACCATGAAGGAAAGCTGGAATGTTCGCGACTTTCCCTTTGATAAACAACATCTGAAAGTACAAATCGAAAACACCCTGTTTGACAACAGTAGCCTCGTTTTTAAGCCTGATGTAAAGGGAAGTCGGTTCGACAATAAAGAAGCGATTGATGGATGGGATATTGTTAACTTCAGTGTTACTGAAAGCACCAACGATTATGAAACTGGGTTTGGTGATCCTGATCCAGACAGAAGTCTTCAGTACTTTTCTTCATTTCTGATTGAAATGGATATTCAGCGTGATGCCTGGGGATTGTTTATGAAAATCTTTATTGGCATGTACATCGCTTTCCTTATTTCGATTATAAGTTTTACTCCGCACCCGTCTGAGTTTGAGCCACGCTTTGGGTTACCGGTAGGTGGTTTGTTTGCTACAGTGGGTAACAAGTATATCATTGATTCGATCTTACCGGAGTCTTCATCCTTCACCCTGGTCGACACACTTCACACTCTTACCTTTCTTGCTATCTTCTCAACACTGGTTGTCTCCGCTATTGCCCTTAATCAGTCTGATAAGGGAAACAAAGAGGCGAGTGAACGAGTTAATTCTGTTGGATCTAAAGTTGTAATCTATACGTATGTAATAGCCAACTTAATATTTATTGGATTGGCCATTCTATGAATCTATACTTTATTCTTCGTATCAATTAAAATTGTGACTGGGCCATCGTTGACCAGACTCACTTTCATATCAGCACCAAATACACCAGTTTGAACAGGTTTGCCCAGCTGACTATTCACTGCTAGAATAAATTTTTCATAAACAGGCACTGCAATCTCAGGCTTTGCAGCTTTAATGTAACTAGGGCGATTGCCCTTTTTTGTGCTGGCCTGCAATGTAAACTGGCTCACTAAAATTATCTCACCTCCACAATCTTTAACGCTTACATTCATCACACCCTGATCATCATTGAAGATGCGCAAGTTTACAATTTTACCGGCAAGCCATTCAATATCTTCGGAGCCATCGGTTTCTTCGATACCCACCAATACGACAAGGCCTGATTGAATTTGAGCTGTGATTTCTTTTTCAATCCTTACGGAAGCTTCGGAAACACGTTGAATAACGGCAATCATTTCTGACTATGATTAATACTTTTGTACGGACTCGGATTCGTGAATGAGCAACCCTGATTTGTTTTCTTTTGCCATTGCAAGCATAGCTCGGGCCACCTTGATGGATTCAATTCCTTTGTATTTCTGGGGAATAAGAAATCCAAAAATCTTATAGAATACTTTAGCAGCGTCCTCACCTGCTCGTTGTTCCTTTCTCGGGCCAATCAGAAGTGATGGTTTGAAAATATGAAAGGCAGCAAAGCCCACTGCTGCAATTGCTGCCTCCACCTCTCCTTTCACACGATTATAAAAGATACTGGAATTCTTATCTGAACCTAAGGCTGAAACTAGTAAGAATTGTTTCGCACCGTTAGCATGAAGAGTTTTAGCCAATTCAAGCGGGTAATCAAAATCAACTTTTCGAAATGCTTCCTTTGATTTGGCTTGTTTAATAGTAGTGCCCAAACAACAGAATACATCATCAGCCTTTAAATCGGCATGTTGCTTAAGTTGATCTACTTCCAATACTACATTTTGTAATTTAGGATGCGTAGTCTCAAGTGGCCTCCTACTCAACGCAATCACTTTATCGTAAGCAACTTCATCCAATAAGAGTTGCAACAGTTGGTTTCCGATTAACCCTGTAGAACCAGCCAAAAGAGCGGTGCGTGACATCTAAAACGTCTGTTGAATTTCTTTTTTCAACTCGGTGAGTGCCAGCAGAATCAAATCAACCTTTTTCTCCATCACCATTTCAAAAATCTTTTTAGACAAATCAATGCTGGTAGCCTCTGCCGACAGGGTTGAAGCCGCTTCATTGATTAGGATAACAAGGTCTTCTTTTGCGTTGCGAATTTGATTCCATACGTCCTCGCCCATGTACACTTGTTGTGAGACGTTATGATTGTATTCATTGCGAATCTCATCCAGCAGGACTTTATGAAAATCACGGGCTGAGAAACCAGGATTATTAAGCCTTATCAACAGGTTTTGGGGAGCAATTCGCTCCAGGAACAACGTCATTCGCTCATAAGCCTGCAGCCTGGCCGGCAGAATTATTTCGATGCTACGGGTGCGAACTTCAAGTTTCTTGAGTTCAATCTCTTTGATGATAAAAGACCGAACCGTGAGATAAACCGCATACAAGACCAGCGAAGCCGGAATTATAATTTTGCCAAATTCAATCAATGCTTCCATAGGAATTAAATGAAGACCAAAGGTGTTTAAAATTTAGATATTTTTGGTAGTCTTAAGTCAATATAACCATTGATGTTTGAAAATATTAAACCTGTTGGATTAACAACCCGCGCTGCCGAAGAAGTGCGCAAGATCATGCAGACTAAAAATATTCCAGTTGAATACGGTCTGCGGGTTGGTGTTCGGGGGGGTGGCGGTTGTGGCGGGAGTAACCCTGATCATCGGGTTTGACAAACAAAAGTCCTCCGATCTCTCTTATTCGCTGGAGGGGATTACAATCTATGTTGACAAAAAACACACGATGTATCTTTTTGGCAAGCAGGTTGATTTTTACGAAGGTGCTGATGCCCGTGGGTTTATGTTTGCCGATCAGCAGAAAATGTTTGATCAGCACTGATTTCAAACAATTATTATTTACCCTGATTCACCGTAACGGTTGCCTTTTTGCAAACTCCTCCGATAGGTGGATTGAATTTTGAAATTCTTACTTCGACATTTTTGGCTTCCCGAAAAGAAGCCAACGCCTTTTTGGCAATGGCATGACCAACCGTTTCCAAAAGTTTAGAGGGTCGGGCCATCTCTTCTTTTACAATCGCGTAAAGTTCTTCGTAGTTAATGGTACCGCTGAGGTCGTCATGAAAAGCAGAATCTGAAAATTCAGTTTCTACAATCACGTCTACTTCAAATTTGTTTCCGGAGGAGCGCTCGTGCG
>JBEBJH010000363.1:0-3065 GCA_040079965.1 Cyclobacteriaceae bacterium | reverse complement strand
ATGTTGAAGTTCAATCTCACGTTTGTCTCGATTCATAATGCGATACCGGTTTACCAACAAAATACTAATCACAATTACCGAGAATAAGGCGATTGCGATAAGAATAACGTTTGTGCGCTCGCGACTTAATGCGAGCGTTTGCAATTCCTGATCCTTTTTCAATAAAGCAATTTCATTTTCCTTCTTTACAACTGTATATTCCTCTTCCAGTTTTTTTAATTGCAAGATTACTTCATTGCCCCTTAACGAATCTGTAAGAACTTGTCCCTGTTTAAGGTTTTCATAGGCCTTGTCAAATTGCTTGCGTGAAGCATACCACTCGGCTAACATTAAATGCGCCTCTGCTGTGTTATCGAGCGTGCCAGCTTCTGATGAAATTTTGATATTTTGCAAAAGAGTTTGCTCTTCTTCTATTTCTGCTTGCGCATCATTTTGTACCGCTATCAGGTATGATTTAATTCTCGAAACCAAGGAGCTGTCCCCAACTTGTCGGGCAAGTGTGAGCGCCTCCGAAAATGTATGGGTTGCTTCATCTGTTTTTTTGGTCTGTTTTAAAAGCGACCCGATGTTGAAAAGTGATCGTGCTTCCTCCAATACCAATTTGAGTTCCCGGGCCCGCACCAATGCTTTATTAAAATAGAGCATGGAAAGTTCTGCTTTATTGGTTTGCTGATACACAACCCCTAAACTCATCCACGAGTTAAGTACTCCCCTTTTATCTCCCAACTCTTCTTTTATTTTTTCAGATTTCAAAAGATATTTTTCAGCTACAGCATATTGCTTAAGGTCTATATAATCATTTCCCAGACTATTCAGACAAAAGGATTGACCGCGTTTGTTTTTAATTTCTTCAAACAACGTAAGTCCCTTCAGATGATAGTCAGCTGCGTTTTTTAATTCACCTAGATTGTAATAAGCATTACCAACGTTAAGTAGTTGACCAGCGCGGGCTGTTTTGTCTCCTTTTTCCAGCAGCCGAAGTGCCTCCAGCAAATAGGGTAGTGCTTCTTTAATTTTTCCTTGATTTTTGTAATAGAGTCCGGCTGAGTTAGCATAGTTGATTGCTGCTTTTTTATTAGCGGGATTTTGGGCAAGTATTTCTAATAGATCCAGGTAATATTTCGCACTATCGATTCGACCGGAAGTTTGATGCATAGCTACTAATCCTGAATATCCTGACGCTAATCCAAAATCAGTCCCCAGTGCTTTTGCTAATGCAATTTGCTGATAGACGTACGATTTAGCTCTATCTAAATCTTTGCGCATAAACTCAGTAGAAAGATGGTCGAGAGCTCTGATCTCGTTAGTATCGCGCGGATGTGAAGCTACAATGCGCAGCAGGCTATCAATAAGAGGTGTTTGAGCAGAAAGAGATTCTACACTGACTAGCAATAATGTTATTTGAAACCACTTTTTCAGATTGAGAAGTTTGGTTCAATTTAAGGAATAAAATCAATTCAGCGCTTTAATGAAAGATATCCGGTTTCACTTTTTCGTCCACCATTAAATTCAATTTTGTAAAAATAGGTACCCGATGGAAGTTCATTCCCATTGTTATTTAATCCGCGAAAGACGTTAGTTGTATTATTGTAATCATCAACTTCAAAGACCTTGCTTCCCCACCGATTAAAAATGGTGACTTTATTTTTCTCTGTTTCTGGAAGTAAATCTATGTAGCGTATCAGAAAAATATCATTCTGTTCGTCACCGTTGGGGGAGATACCATTGTAAACTTCAATGTCTCCGATCACATCAATCTCCAGAAGTTGTTGAGTACATTCCCCGAACAAGTCACAGACTTCTATCGTAACCCGATCGATTCCTGCAAATAAAACAGAGCCGTAGTCAAGAACTAATTGGTTGGAGGCATCAATCGAAGCTACTGCACCTTGTTGAGAGGTTGATGACACCACCCGCAGAGTCGATAAATCGAGATTATTGTCGGCATCACTAATCAAGGTGATCAGGTCAATTACAACGACCCCTTCGATAGGAACAGCAGTTACTGTGGAGACAATAGCCGGAGGTTGATTCGTACAAGGCAATGGAAAAACAGTAACCACAATAAGGACAGGATCACTGCTGCAACCATTAACATTAACGCCTGTAACAAGGTATGTGACTTTTAAGGGCCCAGTAGTATTGTTTGTAAATGAATCATTAGCAAGGAAGTTGGCACCTTCGTCTCCTGAAGGGCCAGCATTGGAAGCTGCAGGTAAGAGTCCGGTCTCAACGGTAACACTCAGCAAGGCAAAGTTGTCGGTGCTAATGGAACCAGGAGCAGCCACCAGAATAATTCCTACGGGCGAATTCGAGCAAATTTGTTTATCCAGGGTTGATGCCAATGTCGGTTGCGGGTTGATTGCAAAAGAAATAGTAGCGGGTGGTCCGGAACAATTATCTGAGCTAAAAGGGATGACAACGTAATTAACAAAAAGTACGCTTGTACCCTTATTTGTATATTTCTCATTGACTAAATAGTCAAATGCAACTCCGCTTGCAGGTACCAAGGCATTCCCTGATTCACTTAAACCAGCAGGAACGGTTTTACTTGAAATAGTAAAAGAAGCAGCGGTGACGGACCCCGCTGTTACCAGAAAGTGGTCAAGAGGTTCATCGCTGCAACGTGTTGTAGTCGAAAGGTCCATGACAGGAACCTCGTTGATGGTGAGTGAAGCTGTGTTGGAGGGCGTGAATAAAGAATTATCACCGCGCACCAAACAACGGAAAATTGCACCGCTTAACGTTAGAGCCGGATTGGTTATCACCAGCGTTGAGGTGTTAACACCCGAATAGGTTGCACTATTGGTAAGATTAACAAAACCTGCGTTGTCAACCTGCCATTGATATTGAAGATTGGTGTCGCCTGTGGCAACGACAGTTAATGTTGAATTATTTCCCTCGCAAATAATTACATTAGCAGGTTGAGTAGTAAAGTTGATAGAAACAGATGGGATGAGATTTTCAAAAACCAACAACGAGTTCGGTGCACTGGTGACAATGATTTCCGGTTTGCCATCCAGGTTTAAATCGGCTGTAGCAATGCCGCGTGGATTGTTTACCGC
>JBEBJH010000362.1:0-3077 GCA_040079965.1 Cyclobacteriaceae bacterium | reverse complement strand
GTTCATCGAGGGCAAGTTAATTGGATTTCATACCCATTACCTCTCTTCAAAACGCGACCCGCGATCCAGTTAAAGTGAGAGAAGCTATGAAATTCATTCTACTTCCCCGCAGGATTGCGGCCTGCCTGCCGGCAAAGGCAGGGTCGCGCCTTATTATTATTAAATTCATCCAATATTTATACTGTGTATACTTCGCCTTGAGAATCATTCTGCTTGCCCGCAATGACATTTTAATTTTATTCGACTTTGGTCAGCCCCCATTTCGTGCCGACAATGTCGGGGTTAAACCCCGACATTGCTACCCAAGTTTTTTTCTACTATCAATTCGGGGTCTAATTCTTTTCCCGTTTGAAATAGAACGTGAAAATAAAAAAGATAAATCGCACCGATTCATAAGACAACCGATAGACGAGCGTGTCAAACAGGTTAGTCTTTTTAGCATATGATTCCGTTGTAACCGGATCGCAATCCCGAAGAATGATTTCCTCCAGTACGTTGTCTACCCGATGTGCAAAGCGATGGCTATGCACATCTAAGTTCAACTCAAGGCTAGCATAAGCACTGATGTTATTGAAATTATAAGAGCCTACCGTTACCCATTGTCCATCGTACGTTGCAATTTTACCGTGTAAAACTTTCTTTCTGTATTCGTAGATCTCAATGTTCCGTCTCAACAACCACGGATAAAAAAAGCGTTCAGCTGATTTAGCTAAGGCAACATCCGAGAGTTTTGTCAGAATAAGTCTGATCTTCACACCACGTTTGGCAGCCGTTGTAAGATTTTTTCTAAACACGCGCCCAGGTAAAAAGTAACTTGACAGAATCGTTATCTGAGATTGAGCCCGGTGAAACATTTCGAGGTAGCTTCTCGAAATTTGATTTCGGTTGCGCACCCAGTCGTTAATGCGCATCCGAATAAAACAATCAGTTCTCTCGTCAAGGGACGTGCGTATGGATGACAAGAAGGCCGACTTTTTCTGACCCCTGAACCACATCTGCACACACCGATTATGTAAGTCGGTAGAAATTTCTCCCTTCACATAAACCGCCCAATCAAGCCAGGCCGGTTGATCAGGCCGGTCATTGTAATGATTACTGATGTTGATACCGCCTACGAGACTGTGTGATCCATCCGCGACAAAGACTTTATGGTGCATTCTGCGGCCAATGTAAAACCGACTACCTTTAAACAAAGGTTCAAACCAGCGAAAGTAAATTCCAGACTTCCGGATGTTCACAATCATTTCGGGTTCCAGTGATCGGGAGGCATACCCATCTAACAGCATAAAGACTTTTACTTCACGCCTCGCAGCCCTCACGAGCGCCTCTGTGATGCGCTGGCCGGTTTCATCGGCTTCATAAATGTACATCTGAAGGTGAATAGTTTCCTTTGCCTCGTCAATCAATCTCACAAGCAAATCAAAAAAGGCTGACCCGCCACTGACCAACTCAATTGTATTGTGAGCTGTATATCCACTAACAGTATCTGGCGTCTTTTTTCCCATGGAATAGTTTGAATCGGATCTCAATTACAAGCTCAAGATAATCAGTAATCTCAAGGTAATCGGAATTTCTGATGGTGACCAAATTAATTAATCTATCTTCGACACTCAATCAATATTAACTATGCATACAATTGAAAATAAAGTGGTGCTGATTACGGGAGGAAGTAGGGGAATCGGGTATGGAATTGCAGAGGCCTTGGTACGGCAACATGGCCGGGTGGCCATTACAAGTCGTTCGCAAAAATCTGCTGATGAGGCCGCAGCTCAATTAAACAAGCTGGGGAATGGGCCAGTGATTGGCATAGAAGCCGATGTGCGGGATTTCAATTCACAACAAAAAGCTATAGATCTTGTCCTTAAAACGTGGGGCCAGCTTGATGTGGTGGTTGCGAATGCCGGCCTCGGATATTTTGGTTCCGTAGAAACCATTACCGTTGAACAATGGAAGGAGACCATGGACACCAACCTGACAGGCGTGTTTTATAGTGTGAAAGCTTCCGTTGCAGCTTTGAAGCAATCAAAAGGATACCTCATCACGATTGCAAGTCTTGCCGGTACCAATTTCTTTGAAGATGGTGCTGCTTATAATGCCAGCAAGTTTGGCCTTGTTGGATTTACACAAGCTGCTATGCTCGACTTAAGAAAATATGGAATCAAAGTAGCGACTATTATGCCCGGTTCGGTGGCTACCGAGTTTAATGCGCATGTGCCTTCCCCCCAAGATGCATGGAAAATTCAACCCGAAGATATTGGTCAACTGGTGGTTGATCTCCTTGAAATGAACCCCCGCACATTGCCCAGCAAGATTGAAGTTCGACCTAGTATGCCTGGAGGTAAATAATTGATATTAAGGTGTATGTGACCACACCATAAAGCGTTCCTTCATATCTTCAGGAAGTACCGCAATGATGTCGTGCAATTCGCCAGCCGAAACATAGTCGGCCATGGTTTTGATTACAGCTTCGATACCGTCCATGGCATCGCTTACACCCGAGAAGTCGCGCCACGCAGACATTCCATCAAGCTTCATGACTTCTTCACTCAGCTCCTGAAGGGTTTTAATCTTATTGTGATACCGTGATGGTTGCCAGCCTTCTATATATAAAGCTTTAATTACCATCGGCAATTGTGCAAGCAGTTGAAACGATTCCTCTACCGTGAGCCGATCGCGCAACGTATGAAGCACGCTACGCAACACACGTCCAGCCCGATCGCGGTTATCTTCATCGCCCAGGCGCGCTGCTAACCGGTTAACAAACTCATTTCCTTTAGCGGCATGTTTTTCAAAATTGAGTGACATAACGATTCCTGTTTAATGGTTTATTCGAGCTCCTCATCACTAACTAGTTTGTCCACCGGAACGGTAGCCCGTACGTTCAGTTTTGCTTTATGTTTTTTGATTTGGCTTTCCAGATCAATAACAACGTTCTCGGCTGCAATCTCAAAGCTTTCCGCTTTCTCGCTGGCATACAAATCATTGCCGGGCACCACCAGTCTCGCTTCCACAACAAAGTAATTCTGTTTGCCTTCCTTTTCTTTCTTCAACACGATGTGGCCTTGCAGAATCCGGTC
>JBEBJH010000117.1:0-14649 GCA_040079965.1 Cyclobacteriaceae bacterium | reverse complement strand
TATCATGCAGGCCGTGCGGATCTCATGGCCATAAGGCTTGTCCTCAAGGCCATTTCAAGTGTGCCAACACAATTACAACAGAAGCACTTCAAAACTGCCTTGCTACATAAGCAGCCAGTTCCATCATCCAGGCAACACCCACATGAATAATAATGCCACCCCAAATAGATTGGGTGTAAAGTGCGATAACCCCCAACACATAGCCACCAAAAATTGAACTGACAGCTTCACCGGCTGGTTTACCGAAATGAAGAAAGCAGTAAACTACAACCATCGGTAAAATGGAATGCTTGCCTAAAATCTGAGCCATACCGATAACAAAGAATCCTCGAAAGAGCAATTCCACCGGCAGGAAGTCAGCGCCATAAAAAATCTCGAATAACAAGGCAGGCGTAAACGCTGGCCAATGCCAGAGTTCGGCAAGTGAATTAGATTTATAGATTGGATAATAATCTGTAAAACTCTTTTGAAAGGATGCCAAAATAATGAATGGAGAAATGATGAGCAGAAGGGCCACATAAGGGTTGAGGCTACTCTTCTTTAACAATCCATAAAAGCCATTTTTTTCGGTATCAATAAATCTATAGAATAAATAAAGGGGTGCGAGCACTAATAGAAACGAGATTGTATTTGTACCAATTTTATAAAGCCACGAATAGGCCTGGTACGATTGATTTAATGAACTTATTATGTTGTGAAGGAAAGGGAACCCACTATCAATAGATAAAACACTCAAACCAAAAAGTGAAAATAACCAGAACTTTCCCGAAGTCAAGAAACTGGTGTTAGGCTTGAAATACGAAACAACCAGGCAGGTACTATAATATCCAAATCCATAAAGCACAAAATACAGTACTATTCTAATCGGGTTCCCGGTTTCCCGATCTATCCAACTATTTTCTATGTCGAAGAAGTAATTGAGTGTTAGTGAGAGGGTGATAAGAAGGAAAAGACTCAGGTAATAGAAAATATTAAAATCCTGTTTTGTGTGTTCTTTGACTAGGGAGAGAATATGCTTCACTCAGAACATTTTTAGGTGAGTGTACACCAGATGCATGGGCATACCCATTACCGTAAAGTAGGATCCATTGATCTTTTCGATAGCAACCATACCGGTCCCCGCCTGTGTAGCGGTGAATGTCTTTTCAATTAGTTCTAATTTGCCGATTTGTTTCAGGAACTGAATTTCTGAATTCGAACAAGGGTTAACTCCGGCAGGCAGGCAATCTTGCGCCCCATAGGCCCCGGCTTTATCATAGGGTTTATAATTGTCAACATAAAAACTGATTTCTTCGGGTGTGAGTATTTTGAAGGTAACTTTCGTATGGTCATCGAAACAGTCAATCTTTTCTTTTGAGAGTAAACAGACCGCAGTGATTACCGTGTGCGTATGTCCACTCAACCGACTCAACATCTCAACGGCCTCCTGGCGATGTAAAGGTTTATTGAGTATCTCATTATTCAGGATGACTATGGTGTCGGAAGAGATGACAATTTCATCGTTCAATTGAGATTCAAATACTTTTGCTTTTTTTTCGGCCAGGTATTTAGGTACTTCAGTTATTAGCATTTCCGGAGGAAAAGATTCGTCAATGTCTGGCACCTGTACCCGAAATTTAAATCCGGCTTCCCGCATCAGGTATTGCCTGCGTGGAGAACTAGAAGCGAGAATAAGCGGGCGATTGAAATTCATCTTCTTTAATGGAGCTAAATAGAAATCCGCAAATCACTTTGGGATAAAAGTAAGTTGACTTTTGGGGCATTGTATAACCACTGGCGCAAACGCGTTTCACATCTTCAATCGATATCTCCGGGGTGATGATAGCCATTTGAACTTCTTCCTTAATTACTTTCGTGAGGCAATCTGAAAAGCTGCGGTCGAAGGAAATGTTTTCGGACGCCCGTTGATCTTTGCCGGGAATGCCAAGAATTTTCTCAATAATGAAGTAGTGGAGGACGGTTAAATCTAGGGCTTTTACTTCTTCCGGGAAGTGCCATTTCATTTTAGGAAACGACTCAGGCTTAAGCCTTACTTTCAGGGTGCGATCTTTAAAGAGAATGCCGAAGGCCCATTTCTTTCCCAGAATGATTTCGTGCAGCGTATCAGCATCTTCAATTTCTTTTACTTCAAAATCAACACTCAGCTTGTCGATAATTTGCTTTTCATCAAAGTTGGCAATTCCCTGGATCAACCGATGAGTTGGTAAAATTCTCAAATCATCAGCCTCGGTATTGGTAAAATACATCAGGTGAAAATTATATCCTTCCTTACCTGTGTGATCGGGGTTTTGTGCTTTTCTACGTTGTTTATATAATAATGATCCTTCATAGCGATGATGTCCATCGGCCAGGATGATGGATTTATCTCTTAGTGTATCAATAAATTTTTGAATGACATCGGCATCCTGGATAACGGCCAGCACATCGCGCACCCCCTGATAATCTTCGCTTACATAGAGCGGACTTTGGATAACCTCATCCATATATTTCTCCAATGAAAATGTAGGATCAGTAAATAACCCGTGGGTAGGGCTTACATGAAGTTCAGTTTTCTCTAATAGGTCAACTCGATCATTGACAGCTTTGGGGATTGTATTTTCATGCCGCAGAATTACTTTTTCTTCCCAGTCGTAAGCGCGGATGTGACAAATAAACCCTTTACGACAATAATCTTTGCTTGAACCCGCCAGTTTAAAGTATTGATAGTACACATATATGGCCGGCAGTTTATCCTGTTTGATGATGCCGTCCGTTTTCCATTGGTTTAGTAGTAGATTCGCCTTAGTTGCAGCATCCGGTCCCAGAGGTACAGATAAGTGAATTGAATTAAGTGGATTTTGATAAAGCGTTTTCCGTTGCTTTTCAGAGACAACATCGAACAAAGGCGAGGTGAGGCCATCCAGGTGTTGAGTCAATGAATCGTTGTAACGCCAGGCTCGGATCGGTTTTATTTCTGCCATTACACCCGGTTTTTCTTCCACTGACTGTTATTGGTATCTTCACTTCTTGTTGCTTCTGGTATCTTCTTCTCTTCCTTTACTTGTACAGCCAAAAGTGAGGCAAGTATTTCCTCATCTTCAGGAGCAACACTTTTTAGAAGTTCAGGGTTGAAATATTTCTCCACAAACTTGGTATCAAAATTACCCGATCGAAATGCATCATGAGTCATCACAAACCGGCAAAAGCCCAGGGTGGTCTCAAGTCCGGTAATTTCATATTCATCGATTGCCCGGATTGTTTTCTCGATTGCCCGCTCGCGCGTCTCATCATGACAAATCATTTTTGCAATCATGGGATCATAATAAAACGGAACGGTCATTCCTTGCTCGAATCCATCATCCACCCGAATCCCATGACCCTGCGGGCGTTTGTAGGTTTTCAGCGTACCGATGTCAGGCAAAAAATTATTGGCAGGATCTTCGGCATATACCCGCACCTCTACTGCATGTCCGCGCAAGATCAGGTCTTCTTGCTTGAAAGGAAGTTTCTCGCCCTCGGCAACTTTGATTTGAAGTTTTACAAGATCCAATCCTGTAATGAGTTCGGTTACCGGATGTTCCACTTGCAACCGGGTATTCATTTCAAGAAAGTAGAAATTCTTATTTTCGTCAACGATAAATTCTACCGTGCCGGCATTATAATAGTTAGCGGCCCTGGCAACATTTACTGCAGCTTCACCCATTTGCTTTCTGAGCGCAGGGGTGAGGATTGAGGAGGGTGCTTCTTCAATTACCTTTTGATGTCTTCGTTGGATGGAACATTCGCGTTCAAACAAATGAACCACGTTGCCATGCTGATCACCAAAAATCTGAAATTCGATATGTCGGGGTTGAGTTACGTACTTCTCGATGAATACAGAACCATCGCCAAACGCAGAAGTAGCTTCACTTACAGCCCGCTCCATTTGATTTTCAAAGTCACCTTCAGTTTCTACAATACGCATTCCTTTGCCACCCCCGCCCGCACTAGCTTTGATTAATATCGGGTAGCCAATTTCTTTCGATATCTTTTTTGCTGCTTTGAGATCGGAGATCGGTTCAGAAGTGCCCGGAACTAATGGCACGTTGAATTTTGCTACGGCTGCTTTAGCCGCAAGCTTACTTCCCATAAGTTCTATCGATTCGGGCGAAGGCCCGATAAAGATCAACCCGGCTTCTCTTACCTTGGCTGCAAAGTCTTCGTTCTCAGATAAGAATCCATAACCAGGATGAATAGCATCCGATTTTGTTTCCACGGCAGCCTGTATAATCTTATCCATTACCAGGTACGACTGGGCCGAGGGTGGTGGACCAATGCAAACAGCCTCATCCGCAAAACGCACATGAAGTGCATTTCGGTCGGCTTCACTAAAAACGGCTACTGTTTTAATACCTAGTTCTCTTGCGCTACGCATTACACGCAGGGCGATCTCCCCGCGGTTGGCAACTAAAAGCTTTTGAATCTTTCGCATCTTGATTTATATCGATTGCAATGCTAACGATTCTCGGCAAACCTTAAAAATGCCCATCTTGCAACCTATTTAGGCACTGTGCATTAATTTTTCTATTTTTGCCGCAATTTTAGCTGATACTCAGTCACTAAGATTGAGAATTCAGCGGTATTAAAAAACACACAAAAACAATCTACTACAATGGTTGACTTATTTTCAAAGTTGCGCATGGAGGCCGGCCCGCTGGCCAAGTACTCACACCTACCAGATGATTACTTCTTCTTTCCAAAACTGGAAGGAGAAATTGGCCCGCGAATGAAATTCAATGGAAAAGAGGTTCTTAATTGGAGTTTGAATAACTATCTCGGCCTGGCAAATCATCCGGAAGTTAGAAAGGCGGATGCAGATGCAACTGCGAAGTTTGGTCTCGCTTCACCGATGGGTGCGCGTATGATGTCTGGTAACTCAGTGTATCATATTGAACTTGAGAAGCAATTGGCTGATTTTGTAAAGAAGGAGGATGCTATGCTCCTTAACTATGGATATCAAGGTGTTTTTTCAATCATTGATGCCATTGTTGACCGCAAGGATGTAATTGTTTATGATTCTGAATCGCATGCCTGTATTATTGATGGGGTTCGGTTGCACATGGGTAAACGATTTGTGTATCCGCACAACAACATGGAGAACCTGGAGAAGCAACTTCAGCGTGCTACAAAACTAGCGAATGAAACCGGGGGCGGTATTCTTGTGATCACAGAAGGAGTATTTGGAATGTCGGGTAACATGGGTGACCTGAAAGGAATTGTAGAGCTTAAGGAGAAATATAATTTCCGTTTGTTTGTTGATGACGCTCATGGTTTTGGAACGATGGGCGCTACCGGAGCCGGTGTAGGCGAGGAGCAAGGTGTACAAGATCAGATCGATCTCTATTTTTCAACGTTTGCCAAATCAATGGCTGGCATTGGTGCTTTTGTAGCGGGCGACAAAAATATCCTGAAGTATTTAAGATATACTGTGCGTTCGCAGATCTATGCGAAGTCGATACCCATGCCAATGGTAATTGGAGTGTTGAAGCGATTGGAATTAGTTAAGAAACATCCCGAGTTAAGGGCTGACTTGAAGAAAATAATGGCTGCCATCAAGAGCGGCTTGAAAGATCGTGGTTTTAACATCAATCCAACACAAACACCTCCAACACCAGTTCTTTTCAAAGGGGGGGTTGGTGAGGCGGCTAATATGGCTATGGATTTGAGGGAAAATAATAGCATTTTTTGCTCTGTGGTGATCTACCCGGTGGTGCCAAAAGACGTAATTATGTTCAGAATTATCCCTACAGCCGCTCATACCCTGTCGGATGTGGAGGAGACCCTAAATGCCTTTTCTGCCCTAAAAACGAAGCTGGATAGTGGTTTTTACCTGAAAGAAGAGCTGGTTAACGTTACTAAAGTCTAATAAAATGGGTTTTTAGCTTGTTTTTAAAGGTTTTTACTTAAATTGGCATTAGGAAATCAATTTTAAAATTTAAACATCCTATAAAAATGAAAAAATTTGAAGAACTAAAGACTCTGATTGCATCACTTGAAGGAGATGCTGATAAGTTCTACAACAAAGGAAATAGTGCTGCCGGTACTCGTATTAGAAAGGGCATGCAGGATCTTAAGAATGCAGCTCAGGCTATTCGTCAGGAAGTACAGGAACTGAAGAATAAAGAAGGATAATCACATACTTGTGATAAGGAAAGGGTTGAATCTAAGATTCAGCCCTTTTGTTTTTATAGCTTTTGATAAATACCAGCTATCTTTTTTTGTAGCAGTGCAGATGCTTCAACTAAGGGTAAACGCACAAAGGGTTGACAGATACCCATCAAACTTAATAAATACTTCACACCTACTGGATTCCCTTCTTCATACATCGGACCATTGATATCCAGAATTCTGAATTGCTCGGCCTGGGCTTTTGCCAGGTTTTTACCAACGGTATGTTCTTTGATTTTTAAGAACACCTTCGGTAATGCATTTGCCAGTACAGAAATAACACCTACGCCACCAATTGCATAAATAGGAAGAGTAAGCATATCATCCCCTGAGATCAGCAGAAAGTCTTTCGACTTATCCCTGGCAATTTTCATACACTGCTCCAGATTTCCCGAGGCTTCCTTCACACCGATTATGTTTTTAAGGTTAGCTAAACGCAGCGTGGTTTCTGCCGTCAGGTTTGAAGCAGTACGGCCTGGGACATTATATAGAATTACAGGCAGGGGCGAGGCTTCAGCCACTGCGTTAAAGTGTTGATAAATTCCTTCCTGAGAGGGTTTGTTGTAATACGGACTTACAGACAACAATGCATCCACGCCATCAAGGTTAGTCAATTTGATTTCTTCCAATACACTGTTGGTGTTGTTTCCGCCAATACCATAAACGATTGGAAGTTTTTTTGGATTATTCTCAATAACGAAACTGAGCACTTTCTTCTTCTCTTCTTTACTGAGCGTAGCTGATTCTCCAGTAGTACCCATCACCACAAAGTAATCCACTCCTTTAGCGGTGTGGACCAATAGTTTCTTTAAGGATTTAAAATCGATCTCTCTTTGTTCGTTCATCGGTGTAACTAAGGCGACACCGGTTCCGTGTAACTTCTTCATCTCAATTGCCGGGTGTAGTTATACATCGTTTCCATTAATCCCTTATTTGTGCCGGTTTGTTCAATCATCAGTTCGTAGAATTCACTTTCGTTCTCATTATATCGCCCGATGCGACACTCGGCTTTGCAGCGGGCAAGCAAATTTAAAACAAGCGGATTGGATTCTCTATCGATATAAAACAGGTAATCAAAAGCAGTTTCGATAAACTTATTGGTTACAGGCGATTCAAGAGTTCCCCAAAAGGAAAGATCCTTCATGGTAAAAAAATCGAACTTAAACTCGAAGTTATCCTTTTTGGGAGGCAGGTATTCCAGTACCTGAACCTTCTTGCCGTCCCGCTCTAACTGTTGAATAAACTCCTTAACGTCCAGGTGTTTTTGTTTGTCTTCCACACTGAAAACAACCCCTACATTAACAGCCTGTTTATACGGTTTACTACCCCGGGTGGTCTTATTCTTTCTAAGGGCGGTCTCGGTCCGCATTTTAAGGAAGTTCATTTTAAACATGGTCGAAAGCTAATAAAGTAAGAGGAGAGTTGACGCCTTAATTTTCAGTTAGGTTCATTTATGGATCATAGCCTCAAACTCCTGTTCGGAGATGATTTTCACCCCCAGCTTTTCTGCTTTCTCGCGTTTCGCAGGTCCCATATTATCTCCCGCCAAAAGAAAATCCAACTTACCCGACACGGAGGATAGTACTTTGCCTCCATTTGCCACAATGATATCCTTAAGTTGATCACGCTCATAATTTTGAAACACTCCCGAAATAACAAATGATTTATTATCCAGAAGATTGCTCACTTTCTCGGGCTCTTTTTGATTAGACTCAAACTGGAGTCCGGCTTTTTCGAGCCGTGCTATTTCGCGGAGACTTTCCTTATCATTGAAAAAGTCAACAACACTTTGTGCAATCTTTTCACCTACTTCCGGAGCCTCCATCAGTTGTTCGTAAGTAGCCTGCGACAATGCTTTCATGGTCTTAAAATGTCGCGCCAGTTTTTCTGCCACTGTTTTTCCTACATAGCGAATCCCAATCCCGAATAAAACATTTTCGAAGGGCTGAGCTTTGGATTGCTCAATTCCATCAAGCATGTTCTGGGCTGATTTGTCTTTGACCTTATCGAGTTTGAGTAAATCATCTTTTCTTAAGTCGTAGAGATCGGCTGGCGTTTTTACCAGATCAAGTTCAAACAACTGCCTAATAGTCTGTTCACCCAACGAATCGATATCCATTGCTTTGCGCTGAATGAAATGCTCAATCTTGCCTTTGATTTGAGGTGGGCAACCCTTCTCATTAGGGCAATAGTGATTGGCTTCTCCCTCTTTCCGAATCAACGGGGTATTGCATTCCGGACACTTAGCAATATATTTAACAGACTTGTTTTTAGAATTTCTCTTATCAAGATCAACGCCTGTTACTTTCGGAATGATTTCACCGCCCTTTTCGACAAATACATAATCTCCTACCCGCAAATCGAGACGCGCGATTTCATTCGCATTATGCAGGGATGCACGCTTCACGGTAGTGCCTGCAAGAAACACAGGTTCTAATTCGGCCACCGGAGTAACTGCCCCCGTTCGTCCAACTTGATACGTAATACCATTCAGTTTTGTGCTGATGCTTTCTGCTTTGTATTTATAAGCGATCGCCCACCGCGGACTCTTGGCAGTAAACCCTAAACGCTCTTGTTGTTCGAGGCTATCAACCTTAATAACCACCCCATCGGTATCCAACGGGAGCTCTAATCTTTTTTTCTCCCAATCGTCAATATACCCGAGTACCTCTTGAATGTTTTTGCATTTCTTATACGTAGGCGAAACTCTGAACCCCCACGTCTCCAGTTTGTCCATGGCTTCTGAATGTGTCTCCACATCATTGTCTTCGCCCAATAGATAGTATAAGAAACAGTCCAGTTTACGTCTGGCCACTTCTGCAGAGTCTTGCATTTTTACTGTGCCCGAGGCGGTGTTACGCGCATTCGCATACGTCTCCTCACCAATGTCTTCCCGCTCTTTATTCAGTTGCTTGAATACTTCTTTCGGTAAGAATACTTCGCCACGCACTTCAAAATGGGCAGGTACCTTTTTTGACTTAATTCGCAGCGGTAAACTGCGAATCGTTTTAATGTTGGTGGTTACATCATCACCACGCACGCCATCGCCCCGGGTTACAGCCCGTGTCAACAGTCCATCTTCGTAAGTAACACTGATGGATACGCCATCAAATTTCAATTCGCAGAAGTATTCGTAAGAATCGCCATCCAATCCCTTTGCCACCCGGGCATCAAAGTCTGTGAGTTCTTCCGCAGAATACGTGTTTCCCAAAGAGAGCATGGGGTATTGGTGGATGACTGTAGCAAACTCTTTTGTAACAGTTCCCCCTACGCGCTGGGTGGGCGAATCAGGAAGCCTGAAGTCAGGAAATTCATTTTCCAAGGCAACCAGTTTTTCCAGTAACTGATCAAACTCAAAATCAGAAATCTCAGGTTTGTTTTTATGATAATAGAGATCGTTGTGATGGTTGATCTGGTCTGTGAGTTTTTGAATTTTATTTTTTGCTTCCGCAGAGGTCATGCTGAATGAAAATTCGGACTACAAATTAATCAAATTGAGGGTGTGACAAGCAGCCAATGCTGCAGTTTCTGTTCGAAGCCGGTTGTGCCCGAGGCTTACCTTTATAAAACCATGATCAATCGCTTGTTTTATCTCCTCGTCCTTAAAGTCTCCTTCTGGCCCTATAAGCACCAAATAGCTTTTGCCGGGGGTGGCCAACGACTTCAATTGATCAGGATTTTGATGATCCACATGGCAAATGAACTTTTGATCGGCTGATGTAGTAAGTACTTCCTGAAAAGGTTTTATGCCCGTGCAGGCGGGTAGCCAGGCCTGGCCGGATTGCTTCATCGCGCTGATTGCAATTTTCTGAATGCGTTCCATATTCACCGTTTTGCGCTCAGAATTCTGACAGCTCATAAAGTGAATTTGCTCAATTCCATATTCAACTGCTTTTTCAACGAACCATTCCGTGCGATCTATATTTTTGGTGGGAGCAATAGCAAGGGCGACTGAGAATTTTCTTATTGGCACAGACTTCTTTTCAACTATGGAGAACAAACATCTTCGCGGATCTGCCAAGTTGATAGTGGCTTGATAAAAAGAACCGGATCCATCCGTAATGTGTAAAGTATCTCCGGCTTTCATCCGCAATACTTTAACTGCATGCCGCGATTCATCTTCATCGAGATGATGGATGCCTTTTAAAATATCGGGTTGATAAAACTGATTCAACGATCAGGCGTAATTTTGATGAAGCTTGGTTACCAGCCCAATATAATCCTGCATGGCTTGTTCTTTGGTAGCTCCATTGCGTGAGGCCCAGGCATCGTATTTGGCAATCGCTTTAAAATCAAAACCACCCGGGCGATCACCGCTTACATCGCCTTCGGTAGCTTGTTTGAATAATGCATACAAGTCTAGCAGTTCTTCGTTGGAAGGTCGTTTGGTTAGTTCTTTTGATTTAGCTACTGCAATATTGAAATCATCCACTAGCGCCATAGGTTTTTACTTAGATTAGAAATACCTGTTCTAAATTTGATTTAGTGAGATACAACCAAAGGTTGCCACGCAAAATAATAAGGTATCTTGGTTTAAACATCATATCCCAAATCATTTCTTGATTCTGCCTGCTTCTTTTAATGCCTTGGTAATAATCCATTCCAATTGTCCATTCGAGCTGCGAAATTCATCAGTGGCCCACTTTTCAATTGCCTTAAGCACTTCAGGATCAAGCCTGAGCACAAATGGTTTTTTCTGTGCCATTGTTATTGATGCAATGTTCCGGTATTAACAACGGGACTCACATCCTTATCACCGCATAATACGACTAGTAAATTGCTGACCATTGCCGCTTTGCGCTCCTCATCCAGATCAACAATCTTCTTTTCGGCAAGGTGGTCAAGGGCCATCTCTACCATACTGACAGCGCCTTCTACAATTTTAAATCTGGCCGCAACTACTGCCGTGGCTTGCTGCCTTCTCAGCATGGCGCCTGCAATTTCAGGGGCATAAGAAAGGGAACCTATTCTTGCTTCGATGACATGTATGCCTGCTATGTCGAGCCGGTTCCGTAGGTTTTCTTCAAGGGAATGATTTACTTCCGCGTGTCCCGATCTCAAGGTGACTTCAGAGTCATTATCGAAATTATCATATGGATATGAACCAGCAAGTGTGCGCACCGCTGAATCGCTTTGAATACGGACGAAGTTTTCGTAGTTGTCAACTTCAAAGGAAGCTTTAAAAGTGTCTTTCACTTGCCAAACCAGGATCACGCCAATTTGAATGGGGTTACCTACTTTATCATTGACTTTTATTTTTTCAACTTCAAAATTCCGGGCTCGCAATGATATGCTCTTCTTACTGAAGAATGGATTTACCCAATGAAATCCATTTGACTTAACAGTTCCTTTATAGTCACCAAATAGTACAAGAATTACTGAACTATTGGGATTGATAAAGAAAAACCCGGGAGTCAACACAATAGAAAAGCCGATTATTATTATGAAAAGGTAATTGCGAGTAGCTATCAACCCTGCAATTCCAAATAACAAAAGGCCCAAGACAACAACCGCTATCAGATACCCTGACATTGGAGAAAAGCTTTTTTCGGTATTCATATGAATGATATTAAAATGATATTATATTGATAAATATAACGGATTGACATTAAAGATGGTTACACCTCTTCCTTTTTTATTTTAGTCCATTAATTTCAATCAGAAAAAGGAATTATTGCAGGCTTTAAACCACAAAAAAGGCTGGATTTGGTTCCAGCCTTAGGTTGACAAAAGGTATATAGAATAATTTATCGCTTATTCAGCGGAACATAGGGCCTAAAATTCTGGCCCGTATAGATCTGACGAGGGCGTCCAATTGGTTCTTTGTTCTCGCGCAATTCTTTCCACTGCGCAATCCATCCCGGCAAACGGCCAATGGCAAACATTACCGTAAACATATCCACCGGAATGCCCAATGCTTTATAAATAATACCAGAATAGAAATCAACATTTGGATACAATTTTCTTTCAATGAAGTAAGAGTCACGTAATGCAACTTCTTCGAGTTTCATTGCAATGTCCAGGGTGGGGTCATTCACACCTAACTTCTCGAGTACGTCATCGGCCGCTTTCTTAATGATTTTGGCGCGTGGATCAAAGTTCTTATACACGCGGTGTCCAAAGCCCATGAGGCGGAAAGGATCGTTTTTGTCTTTGGCTTTCGCAATCCATTTATCGGTATCTCCACCGTCCTTCATTATTTGATCCAACATGAGAATTACTTCCTGGTTGGCTCCTCCATGAAGAGGTCCCCACAAAGCATTAATGCCTGCTGATATAGAGGAATAGATGCTTGCCTTTGAAGAACCCACGATGCGTACGGTAGAGGTTGAGCAATTTTGTTCATGATCAGCGTGAAGTATCAGGAGCTTATCCAGTGCAGCGGAGACAACTGGATCGACCTCATAATTTTCGGCTGGCAAAGCAAACATCATTTTGAGGAACCGCGAACAATAATCCAGAGAATTGTCAGGATAATTCACGGGATGACCTACCTCATTTTTATAAGCCCAGGAAGCAAAGGTTGGCATCTTGGCCAGCGATCGTACAATGCTTAAGTAAACACCTTCGGCCGAACGATTAGGATCAAGTGCCTCCGGATAAAAAGCGGTTTGAGCACAAAATAGGGAAGCCAAAACTCCCATTGGGTGCGAGGAGGAAGGGAATCCGTCCAGAATTTTCTTTATATCTTCATGCACCATGGTGTGCTTCTTGATATCATCTGAAAACTTGTTGAGTTGCTCCGGGGTAGGGAGTTCTCCAAAGATGAGAAGGTAGGAGACCTCCAGAAAAGTAGATTTAGCTGCCAGATCCTCGATCGAATAGCCACGGTAACGAAGAATCCCCTTGTCACCATCCAGAAAGGTAATGGCACTTTTAGTAGCTCCTGTATTTTTATATCCCAGGTCCAGCGTTACCGTACCGGTTTCCTCTAACAGGTTACTGATGTCAATACCCTGTTCGCCTTCCGTGCCTTCAACGATTGGAAATTTATAGGATTTACCATCGATAATTAATTCAGCAGTTTTTGCCATGAGATCAGACGTTTAAACTTTCGTTTTAAAGATAGAGTGTTCGGTTTTCAGAAAAAAATGACTTTTTAAGAATTAGTTATTTCCAAGTATCAACGGCATTCCATCTTTTCCAGAGCCAATTACTATGATCTTGCTATTAGGTGACTTTGATAACTCAAGGGTGGCTTCTATACCTCTCATTTTCAAGAGTTTGTCAGTTAAGCTATTGTTGATGATATTGTTTGCTCTCGATTCACCCTCAGCTGCAATTCTTTTACGCTCGGCCTCGCTTTTTTCTTTGTCAAGTCTAAACTGGTAAGCAAGTGCTTCCTGCTCTTGTTGTAATTTACTTTCTATTGCTTGTTTAATTTGTTCTGGCAACATGATAGATCGGATAAGGACCGCAGTAGCGTGCACGTTATTTTTACCGAGGATTGCTTCAGTTTCACTTTTGATAGCTGTTTCCACTTCAGCACGTTTGGTGGAGTAGATCTCTTCAGCTGTGTATCTTCCCATTACCTGCCGAACGGTAGATCTTACTTCTGGAATTACCAACACTGTTTCATAATCACTGGTAAACTGCTCATGAATGTATCCAATCCTCTCAGGAATAGGGTAGTAGCGCACTGTTACGTCAATATGAATGGAAAGACCATTCTTATCCAACATATCCATATTTTCTTCGGACGACATCTCATTTACTTTGTAGATGTAGACTTCGTTCCACGGGGCTTTCATGTGGGTACCCGGACCAATTACATTGTCTTTATCCAATCCTTTTCCAAAAGGATAAAATACAACAGCCCGCTCGGTAGCGCTGATGGTAAAAAACAGGCTGGATGAAAGAGCCAGAATGACAATAAAGGCAACAATGGCCAGAATGATAAAGGGGAGTCTACGGTTATTCATAGGAGTTTATTTTAATTCAAAGTTTCGACAAGGCTAAGAGGCAAGTTACCAATAATTACCATTTCATAAGCCTAAGCCACCTCCATAAAAGATTCCCTTAAAACAGGCCAACGAATCGATTGTTTTACCTATGGAGAAACAAAAAGAGCGATCTCTTTAAGGGACCGCTCTTTTGTTAGCAAAAAGAATTTCTTAATTACATAGAGAAGCCTGAACCGTTACCATTGCCCGAATTTTCAGTAGGAGGAGGGGTAGGCGTTGGAGTTGGTGTAGGGGTTGGAGCGGGTGGAACAACCGGAGCCGCTACAGGCGCTGGAGTAACAGCCTTAGGGGCAACTTTCTTCACCACTTTCGTGATTGCTTTCTTCACTACCGAGGCTACTTTTTTCACTACTTTCCTGGCTTTCTTTGCAGCCTTTTTAACGGCTTTCTTAGTCGGCCTCTTAGCAGTTTTTTTAACTGCCTTTTTTGCTGACTTTTTTGCGGATTTCTTTACTGCCTTTTTGGGTTTTGCTTTCCCTTTTTTAGCGGCCTTTTTTGC
>JBEBJH010000116.1:0-14640 GCA_040079965.1 Cyclobacteriaceae bacterium | reverse complement strand
GGACAAGTATGACCTATAGAGTTTTTTTGGATACTAACGTCCTTGCAGATCATTTACTTGACAGGAATTCAGATTCTTCAGCGATCATCAGTTTAATTGAGTCCGGTCAACTAATTGGATTTGCTTCTTCCGCCTCATTCTTTACACTTGCCTATATCATTGAGGATCGCTTAAAAATGAAATCACAGCCCATCCTCCAAGAAATAAATCAATTCATCAACATCATTCCAACATATCAGAATAATCTTGACTCCAGTTATTCTTCCGGATTTAATGATCTGGAGGATGCATTTCAATACTTTACTGCTTTGAATGAATCGGACATGGATTATTTTATAACGAATAATGTAAAGGATTTCAAGTCTGCACTTTCTAAATTGCCAGTAATAACGGCTAAAAATCTTATAACGAAATTTTCTAAGGAACCATGAGATATAGATTTACTGGATTACTGATACTATCATCAATTTTTACCTATGCTCAAACCGATGGCTGGACAGCTTTTGCCAAAACAAAGTTCGATGCTAAATACAATGAAAAGGCAGGCGAGTATTTTTTATACCCCACGTTTCCGGCCGAGCTGAAAGCCAACGTAGGAAAGGAAATTGATCTGGAAGGTTATTACCTTCCCATTGATGTCGATGGAGATGCGTACATCATCTTATCAAAGTTTCCCTACAGCCAGTGTTTCTTTTGTGGTGGTGCCGGCCCGGAGTCTATTGCTGAAATCTATTTTAAAGTGAAGCCGCCAAAGTTTGAAGGCGATCAGTTTATCCGCATCAAAGGCAAATTAAAACTCAACGATGCCGATCTGGAGCATGGGAATTTTATTGTTGAAGAGGCCGTGTTTGTGAAGTAGATTAGTTTAATCAATTGTCCACCGCAGACCTATAATTCCACGGGCACCTTGCAATGGTGCATAATTGTATGTTGTATCAAAGGTATAGCCGTAGGGATTTGTATCTGGTCTCGCGTTCCCGTTGTCATCAAAATATTTTCCTCCGCGTTTATCAAACGGATCATCCGGATGCAAGAGCGGATCTTTGGGTTTAAAGTTCAACAGGTTTTTTATTCCGCCATAGATTTCTAATTGCTTACTGATAGGCTTGCTCACCTGCAGGTTGATCAATCCAAACCAGGGCGACATGGCCGGTCTGAAATCATTGGGCACCACGGGCAAGTGCATCGGGCCGGTAACTCTGCCCGTAAGATCAACATTAATGTTTGAACCAAAAGTATAGCTGATAGTAAACGTGCTGGAAAACCCTGGTGCCTGTACTTGTGGAATTTTCGTTTCACTGAATTCGTTTTTTTGAACCTGAAACACATCCATCAAAGTAACGCCCGAAATAATTTTTAAGGAATTGGCCAGCGAAACATCGGCATTGAGTGTAACCCCGCGCGATACTGCGTAGCCATCCAGGTTGTTATAGATTATTTTATTTGGGTCTGTTAAAAAGTCAGCAACAATTTTATTGGTGAAGTAAGTATAGAAAAGGCTTGCATCGAGGTTGATAAAACCTTGCGGTAAAATGATGTTGCGGGCGTAATTGAAATTCACATTCCAGGATTGCTCGGGTTTAAGATCCGAAAGTATTTCTACTTCGCGCGATCCCGTTAAAGCTGCATGATCTTCGGTAAATAAATTCACCACCCGGTACCCGCTACCACCGGTCAGTCGCAACGTGTTGTTTTTGTTGGGCGAATATTTAAAACTCAGTCGGGGTGTCCAGATGTTGCCGTGAACGTTATGCCGATCGTACCGCAGGCCGGCTAGTGTTGTCAGCTTATCCGAAAGTTGAATGTCATCCTGAACAAAAATTCCCGGAAGGAAAGTTACATCGGGATCATTGGCGCCATCTCCGCTGGAAGTCCCCACCGTATTATCATCATAATTAATATAGCGAATGGGAATTCCGGTGAGCAGATCGTGCTTTCCGAATTTTTTATTCCATCTCAATTGTGCAAAGGCTACTTGTTGTGTGGCAAAAAACTTAACAATGCCATAGTAGGAGTCTTGCTTGTGATAATTGTACGAGTAATCTAAATAGAAAGGCGAGGCCGTATTGAACTGATAGTTGCCGATCAGCTCGACCCGCTGGGTGTATATGGATTCTGCATAAATCTGGTCGCTTCCGCGGAAAGCAGGAGTCCACTGCAACTCTCCGCCCCAGCGATTTTCGTGAATGTATCTTCCGGCAAGTGAAAAACTTTTTCCCGAATTCCGGTGAAAGGTCCATTTATTAAAAAGAGAAATTCTTTTTTGCAGGGTTACATCCGTGAAGTTATCATTGTTGATGTCGCGTTTTTGATCGTAATGAAAGTAGTTAACTCCGAAAAGACTTGCGGACTTACCGGCTTTAAAACCGGAGGACAGATCGAAATTATATTCACCCACGGATGTTCCAAAAACATCAGCTTTAAATTTAGGAACCGAAAAGGGTTCTTTCGTGATGATGTTAATTACACCTCCCACAGCTTCCGATCCATAGAGTGTGGAGGCGGGACCCTTTATAATCTCCATACGTTTAACCAGACTGTTCGGAATTCCGGCCAATCCATACACAGTAGCCAGACTGCTTACGATGGGCATGCCATCAATCAGGATCATCGTATATGGACCTTCGAGGCCATTGATGTGAATATCGCCCGTGTTGCACACGTTGCAATTGATTTGTGGTTGAACGCCATTTACGAGCGCGAGTGCTTCAAAAATATTTGGTGTTGGATTTTTAAGGAAGAAGGAGGGCGCATACACTTCAATGGGAATCGGTGAATCCATTTTGGTAACTTCCTTCATGGTACCCGTAACCACTACGGCCTCCAGTTGCGAAATGTCTTCCTTTAAATCTATCTCAATAGAGTTTGCGAGACCTTGCTTCACGTTAATTGTAATCACCTGGTTTTGATAGCCTATTCCGGAGATTTTTAGCTTATGAGTTCCGGTGGGCACATTTTCAATCCGAAACCGGCCATCCAGATCTGTGCTGGCCCCAAGCCGGGTTCCTTCAATAATAAGATTGGCGAACTCAACAGCCTTGGAATCGCTACGCACAATGCCTGAAATCGAGCCAGTTTGCGCCACGACAGCCGAAATCAATGTCATGAACAGAATAGAGAAAATCAGGAACCGCATAATTTTAGAGTAGCAAACTTATATAATTAGAAATAACTAAACAAATATTTAGGGTAGTCTAAAAATATTTTTGAAGAATATAGGGCAATTGGCCTAAAAACGAAAGCTGAGAAAACTCATTTTTTAATCACTGCCATTGACTTTACCTTCACTTCGGATTTAATACCCTACTTATGAAAGCCCTTTCAGTCATTGCCATCCTGCTTTTTGTCACCCTTAGCGGCTACAGCCAAGCGATTATTTCGCCTCAGAAAAAACTTACGTTGCGCTTCCAGCTTACGGAAAAAGGTGAGCCCACCTACCAACTCTCCATAGGCAACAAAAAAGTGACAGAGCCAAGCCTGATGGGCCTGGAACTAAAAGACCAACCCGCGCTGGCTGAAGGATTTACAATTATCAGCATAGACTCAACAACAGTAAATGAAAAATGGAACCCGGTGTGGGGCGAGGTAAGTGAGATTGTTAACAATTACCGCGAACTAACCGCTAAACTTCAGCAAACAGCTACCGGTCGGGTTATGATCATTCGCTTCCGATTGTTTGATGATGGCCTTGGCTTTCGCTATGAGTTTCCGGCACAGGCCAAATTAAGTTACTTCACCGTTACCGGTGAACGCACTCAATATAATATGACGGGCAATCATAAGTCCTTCTGGATTCCAGGTGATTATGATACGAATGAATATCCATACACAACCTCAGCACTTAGCGATGTTGATGCCGTAACTGTGTCGAAGAAGTATAACGAAATAGGAACCAGGTCGCCCATTGGTAAAAACGTTGTACAAACTCCTTTCATGATGAACTCGGCAGATGGGCTATACATCAACATTCACGAAGCGGCATTACTCAACTATCCGGCCATGTATCTTAAGGTGAATCAGGATAACTTTTCACTCTCCACTGAACTGACACCCGATGCATTTGGTAACAAAGCGTACCTCCAAACTCCGTGTAATTCGCCATGGCGTACGCTGCTGGTAAGTTATAAAGCGGCCGATTTACTGATGTCAAAAACCATTCTCAATCTGAACGAGCCCTCAGTGATCAAAGAAACAAGTTGGATCAAACCCCAGAAGTTTGTGGGCATCTGGTGGGGCATGCACATGGGTACGGCCACCTGGAATTATGCCGACCAGGGTAATATCATTTTGAAGAATACCGATTGGAGTAAACTAAAACCCAACGGAAAACATGGCGCAACCACTCAACATACAAAACGCTACATTGATTTTGCTGTAGAACAAGGATTGGATGGTGTGTTAATAGAAGGCTGGAATGTAGGCTGGGAAGACTGGGCCGGCAATTGGAAGGAAGAAGTTTTTGATTTTGTTACACCATACCCCGACTTTAATGTAAATGAACTGCAAGCCTACGCAAAAGAAAAAGGAGTGAAACTGATCATGCACCATGAAACGTCAAGTTCTGTAACCAACTACGAGCGCAGAATTGATCAGGCGATCCGCTTCATGAAAGATCATGGCTATGATGCAGTCAAGACGGGCTATGTGGGGCGCATTATTCCGAGAGGTGAGTTTCACGATGGTCAATGGATGATAAACCATTTTACTCGCGTAGCAGAAAAGTTTGCAGCCAATAAAATCATGGTGGACGCGCATGAATCTGTACGGCCTACGGGTTTACATCGCACCTATCCTAACTGGATGGCGAGCGAAGCTGCCCGGGGTAATGAGTTCAATGCCTGGAGCAGTGGCAATCCGCCAGAGCATGAAACCATATTACCGTTTACGCGCCTGATGGGCGGCCCGATGGATTATACCCCGGGCATCTTTCAGATAAAACTGGATTACTATAATACAGGAAACAAATACCAGGTGCACACCACACTGGCCAAACAGCTGGCATTGTATGTAACAATGTACAGTCCATTACAAATGGCGGCCGACTTACCCGAGAACTATGAGAAGCATCTTGATGCATTTCAATTCATCAAAGACGTGCCCGTAGATTGGGACAATACCAAAGTGCTTGAAGCCGAGCCAGGCGATTACATTGTTACGGCTCGCAAACAAAAAGGAAAAGATGCCTGGTTCATTGGTGCGATCACCGATGAAAATAAACGCGAGGTGCAGGTTAACTTTAATTTTCTTGAGCCGAAGAAGACTTATGTGGTAACCATCTATGGCGATGCCCCCGATGCGCATTGGGAAACCAATCCGATGGCTTACTCCATTCAAAATTATACGGTCACCAGTAAAACGATACTGAAATTAAAACTTGCTGCTGGTGGTGGAGCAGCGCTAAAGGTGCAACCGGCTACGCCTGACCAATCAAAGAAAGTTAAGCCCTACAGAAACTAGTATGTTGCTGAATTGACCTCATTTTATACTTTCCAATTCAGGGGAGCTTACGCACTATCTTAGTTTTTTCTTTGGATCTTGTCTAACATCAAAAAATGCTAGAATGATAATCCTTTCGTCTCGGATTCTATAAAGTATTCTTGTTTGAGGTGAAAGTTGAAATCCCCTAATGTCGTCTTTTTCAACTTGTCGCATTAAGGGATAATTCTTAAGAAGTTTGAAAATTTCATCAGTTTTTTGAACAAACTGTTTAGCCGTCCTTTCTCCCCATTTCTGTTTTATATAATCTATGATTGAGTCGAAATTTCGCTCGGCCCTCGGGGTAACAAAGACCTGCATTAGAATTTCTTCCTAATTTCTTCCCAATTATTGAGATTTTTATCGTCTTGTGACTCCTCGTATGATAGGTAAACTTCTTTTTTTTGTTCTTCTGTCAATGTTTTCCAAATTTGACCTTCTACAGCTGTCTGACCCTGTTTGAGAAAGTCATAGATTGTCCGAAGTAATTGCTCATTTTCAATCTTATCCAAGATTTTATGCAAGTCCGATTTCAGCTCAATTGTTCCCATATTATTCTCTTTTGTTTCTATCAAAATTAAGAGTTTTTCTGTTAAAATTTTATTACGTATAGGGCCTTAGGATCGAAACCGGTTAAATAGCTTCTGGAATGCAAATGCTTACTTCGCCAGCTTCGTAATCGTCTCCATTTTGGTTTTCAGGCGGCCTATAGCATCCAAATATTTTTGTTCCCACATTTTTAAGTTGGTGGTGGATTTGTTTGCAGCCTCATATTGAAAGGCCGGCAACGTCCATGAAGCATAGCCACTGTATGGATCGGGCGAAGCATAGAGTGAACGATACCAGCTACCGTAGGGCATGCCTTGTTTGTCGATCCATTGGCGCTCGAGCTGCAGCAGTTCTGCATTGATCGCTTTCTTATTGCTTTCATTCACAGTCTTCAGCGCTGCCTGGCAATCGTCACCGGTTTTCTTCAGATCATCAGAAGCCTTGATCAGCGCATCAAATGAAAATGGAGTTGGTGATTTGTCGTACGCTTTCGTCAGTTTTTGTAATCCTTCAAAGTGTGTTTTCAAATCATTGCCATAGCGGCTAATGTCATACGGAATCACATCCGCATTAGCGAGTCGCAGTGCCATCACACCAAATACGCGCTCAACAAGCGGACCCATTTTAAAGGAAGGATCTGCAAAGCGTTCGTAAAATGAAAAACTGTCGTGATTGGAGTGATAGATAGATGGGCCACCCGTGCCACCACCCCACGATGGAATACCAATGTGTGTATAGAATGCGATATGATCCGAGCCACCACCCAGATTTCCGAGCGGAGGTTCTTTGAGTCCGCGCTTGCCCAACCAGTGTTCGTATACAGTCTTCGATGAATCGGGATACGGTACTGCCTTGGTAGCTTCAATGGCTAAATTCTTCAATGACGGACTCGAAGCTGCACCAAAACTTTTACCGGACACGGCACCATCGGCATTAAAGTAAGCAACGCCTTTCGCATCTAATTCATCGCGGAAATGTTCTACCCATTCAGTAGAACCGATCACACCTTGTTCTTCGGCATCCCAATGCGCAATCTTTATGGTGCGTTTTGGTTTGTACCCGGCTTGCGATAGTTTGCCCAGTGATTCACTCAAGGCAAGCAACATGGCAGTGCCGCTGTTGGGGTCGGTAGCGCCAAACCCCCACGCATCGTAATGTGCACCGGCAATGATCCATTCATTGGGAGACTCTGATCCCACCAATGTACCCACCACATTATACACGCGTTGGATTTCTCTTTTCTGTTGCACGTTTACGCGCACTTTCAATTCGGGTCCACCTTCAAGGCGATAGGTGTAAGGTAATCCACCCTGCCAGCCGCTGGGCACAGGCTTACCTGTCATGCGACCGATAATTTCTTTTGCTGCACCATAAGGCAATGGCAACACCGGAATGTTGTGCATGCCGGTTAAGTCTTCTGGTTTTTTGCGCACAATTTTTTTCTTGCCATCAACTGGCAATGCCGGTTCGAATGGTGTTAATGGATCACCGGTCCAATCCAACGTAAGTAATGAGCCCCGTTGAATGTCACTTTCATTATAGTATGGTCCCTCAGGATATACGAGTCCTTTTGCATAGCCGCTGTCGCCCGGATCGGTAAAGATGATAAGACCAGCCGCACCGTTCGCTTCGGCATATTTTGCTTTGTACCCGCGGAAGTTTCCGCCATAGCGGGCCAATACAATTTTACCTTTTACGGAGACGCCCAGGGCAGCAAGCTTTTCAAAGTCTTCTTTGCGACCGAAGTTGGCATAGACCACTTCGGCTGTTACATCGCCCGAGCCGGTGTAGGCATTGTAACCAAAGTATAAATTCGGATCTGCCGAAAACGGATCTTCTTTATGGATGTACTCTTTGTTATTGAGCGGCAAACGAATGGGCTCTACAATTTCTGCAGCCGCAGAACCGGGCATTACCGGTAAATAAATATCGTACGGATAAATGTCAACCTGGAACCCGGCCTTGCGCATTACATCAGCCATGTAGTCGCGTACGCGCTCATTGGCTTTTGAAGTGGCAATGTGTGGCTCTTTCGTTAAGGTCTTTAAATGGTTTTTATAGCGTTCACTTTCCTGTTGCTGAAGAAATACTTCTTCGGCTTTGGTTTGGGTTTGGGAACTTGCTGTTGTAAAGCCCGTGGTTTGGGCGAATGATTGTGACGCAATCAATAAAAAGAGACCAAGCAGTTTTTTCATAGTAATGGATTAACGGGCTGGAAGAACGCAAAAGTTTCACACTCTGCGAAAGTAAATTGTGTGAGTGGTATTTGCGGCTTGACTTCGGATTAAGGATTGGGTCGCGTATAGAAGTTTTCGATTGTATTTGCAGGCAGGATATGACGGTTCGATATAGTTATTGCCTTTTAGGTTTGGTTTATTTATTCTGATTTCTGACTGACGCGAGGTAAAGTACATAGCCAGGGAACATGGTACCCAGCGAGTATAAGATGATCTTTACATCTTCAACGGCCACATAGTAAATCATCCACATCGTGCAGACAATAAATAAGATGGGTGGGAGTGGATAGAGGGGAGTTTTGAAATGATCGGTACCGGTTGACTTGTTTCGCAAAAAGAAAATCCCGAACACGGTGAGCAAGGAGAAAAAAGAAAGGCTTACCGAGATGTATTGAATGATTTCTTTAAACGAACTCACCAGTACTAGAAAGACAGACCAGCCTGCTTGTGCAAGAATAGCTACATAAGGCATTTGATACCGGTTCTTTACCGAGAAGGCCTGAAGTAGTTTATAATCCTCGCCCATAGCCTCGATTACGCGGGGTCCTGCAATCGTCATTGCACTAAGTGTGGAAAGCAATGCAAAACTAAAAATGCCAGCGAAGACTGTTCCGGCAGTGCTTCCAAAAAGTTTGTGTGCCACTACATTGCCTATATCATTTTGTCCCTGAAGTTCATCGAAAGTGGCCGTGTATAAAAACATGGCATTAAGGGCGAGGTATATTAGCACAACAAGGGTTGTTCCCGCGATTAACGATTTAGGTAAGTTTATCCTTGGGTTATCCAGGTTGCCTGCTATGTATGCCGATGCATTCCATCCCGTATAGGCATATACAACGAATACCAATGATATCGCAAAGCCCGAGCTAAGGATGAGATTCCAGTCACCAGACTGGGGTAGAAAATGAATTTCTGTTTTAGGAACTGAGTAAATGAAGAAAGGAGCGATGCAGAAGAAAAGTATCAAGGAAAGTTTAAGCGCAGTAAGAATGGTTTGAACCCGGCCGCCTGTTTTAACACCAAACGAGTGTACAAACGATACGGCCAGAATCGCAATTACAGCAATCACTTTTGTAGATACTCCGGTAGCTTCGGTGGCATATTCACCAATAGCAATAGCCACCGCTGAGATTGCTCCGGCAAAGCCTGCAATAGAACTCATCCAGCCGCTAAGAAAGCCAAGCGCAGGATGAAAGATTTTTGATAAATAAAGATATTCGCCACCCGAGCGTTTCAAGGTGGTGGCAATTTCGGCATAGGTTAGTGCACCTGATAAGGCTACCACTCCACCCAGCAACCACAATATCATGATAGCAAAGCCCGAAGGCAGCGGCCCCACCTGGTAGCCCAATGAGGTAAATACTCCGGTGCCAATCATGGTGGCAATAACCAGTGTGATGGCAACTGTTAGTGTATAGTTTTTAGTTTCGGTCATCAATTGAAGCCGAGAAGATCAGAAATGAGTTCGAAAAACCAAAATGGTCAAACTTCTGCCATACCTGACCAACATATTTTCCATTTACCCTAAAAGAATTGTGTTTAGGGTTCTAACTGCTTATTTTTCAGCTTATTCCAAATTTTATGAAAAAAGCATTTGCCTTAGTTGCCTTTGTGTTTAGTTCACTAGTTGCGTTTGCACAGGATTTTAAAAAGGATTCTGTTTATATGCGTACTCATTACGATAAAATAGAGTACCAGATTCCAATGCGGGACGGTATTAAGCTGTTTACCGTGGTTTATACTCCCAAGGATAAGTCAAAGACTTACCCGATTCTTATGAACCGCACATGCTACAATGCTTCAACGTATGCAGATTTCAAGACCTATGGGCATCCTTCAAATTTTCTCGTGCATGACATGTATATTCTTGCTTTTCAGGACGTGCGAGGCCGCTACATGAGTGAAGGCACTTTTGATAATATGCGACCGAATATTCCGGGCAACGACCGAAAGAATAAAACTGCCGTAGACGAAAGTTCTGATACCTGGGATACAATTGACTGGATGATCAAGAACATTGCGGGCAATAATGGCAAAGTTGGAATGTATGGAATTTCGTACCCCGGTTTTTACACGGCCGCAGCCTTGCCCGATGCGCACCCGGCCTTAAAAGCATCATCGCCACAGGCACCTATTTCTGATTTCTTTTTTGACGACTTTCATCATCAGGGTGCTTACCTGCAAAGTTATACAGCCGCCTTTGCTGTGTTCGGCTATCAGAAGGAAGGACAAACCCGTAAAGATTGGTTTGATGACAAGTTGAATCGCTTTAGCCAACCTGTAAAAGATGGCTATCAATTTCATTTGGATAATGGCCCCTTGAAAACAGTTACTGAAAAATATCATGGCGATAATTTCTTCTGGCAACAAATAGTTGATCACCCGAATTACGATGACTTCTGGCAGCAGCGGAGTATTTTGCCACATTTGAAAAATGTAAAACCCGCTGTGATGACTGTGGGCGGATGGTTTGATGCCGAAGATTTGTATGGTCCGCTAAATATTTACAGAGCCGTGGAACAAAGTAGTCCAGGTACCTACAACACCCTGGTGATGGGCCCGTGGGGTCATGGCGATTGGGCGCGTGAAACGGGTAAGTCAACCCACAACCATATTTACTTTGGCGACAGTATTGCAACTTTTTATCAACGCGAGATAGAGCGCAAGTTTTTTGCCTTTCATTTGAAAGGTGGAGGCGCGCCTGCATTGCCGGAAGCCTATATGTTTGACACCGGAAAAAAGGAATGGAAACAATTCGAAACGTGGCCTCCAAAAGATGCAGCTCGCCTTCAATTGTATTTTGGCGAGAATGGTAAACTGGGTATCAATAAGCCGATCAATGAGCAGGCTGCATTTGAATACGTTAGCGATCCGGCTAAGCCGGTGCCTTATACATCGCAGATTGAAGGTCTCACGTTTACCCCACGCAGGTTTATGAGTGATGATCAACGCGAGGCTTCCCGGAGACCCGATGTTCTCACCTTCTCTACTGATATCCTCACCGAAGATGTGACCGTAGCCGGTGAGATCATGGCCAAACTTAAGGTAGCGCTAAGTACCACCGATGCCGATTTTGTAGTTAAGTTGATTGATGTTTATCCACAAGATCATCCCAACTACGATCATAACCCAAAGAATATAATTATGGGCGGCTATCAGCAATTGGTACGCAGTGAGGTTTTTCGAGGCCGGTTCAGAAATAGCTTTTCAAAGCCTGAGCCATTTAAGCCTAATGAAATCACTGATGTAAAATTTCCATTGCAGGATATCCTGCACACCTTTAAGAAAGGCCATAAGATGATGATCCAGATCCAAAGCACCTGGTTCCCCTACATCGACCGCAATCCGCAGAAATATGTGGACAATATTTACAAAGCTAATGCCGAAGACTTTGTAAAGGCTACTATCAAAGTCTATGGTTCATCAGTAATTGAAATTGGTGGTGACGATAACCTGAACACGAAAATAGACACCTTTAAAAAATGAAAAGCGCGATTTTCTGTCTGTTCGGTTTTTTCCTGGTAACTTCTGCATTTGCCCAACAGCGAACCTATGATACAGTACCCAACCTGCCCGAGCATTATTGGGTACGGATGGAAAAGTTTAAGAAGGAAACCAATATTCAGGGCAAGACTGTTTTTTTGGGTAACAGTATTACGGAAGGTGGCAATTGGAAAAAATTATTGAAAGACTCGTCAATTATCAACCGGGGTATTTCGGGCGATAATACGTTTGGGGTAATTGCCCGGATAGACGAAATCATTAAACTTAAGCCCTCTAAAATTTTCATACTTATCGGCACGAATGACTTATCGAAGAGCATTCCAGACGAAGTGGTTATTGAAAATATATTTTCAATTGTATCTAAAATCAAGGCGGGCTCTCCCAAAACTAAGATCTTTGTTCAAAGTATTTTGCCTGTAAATGAAGCTGTTGAAAAATTTCCGCAACAGTTTAATAACGAAAGTCACATTCGGATAATCAATGACCAGCTTTCACGGTATGCAGAAAGGCTTCGCTACACCTATATCGATCTATACACCAAATTTCTGGATGATCAGGGAAAGCTAAAAGCCTCTTATACGTTCGATGGACTTCATCTTAACGCTTCCGGGTACCAGCACTGGGTCGGGATATTGAAAAGTTTGAAGTACCTTTAAGGCGTTAATCTAGATTATATTATGAGTCGCTTTTTGTTGATTTGCTTGTTGGTGTTGAGTGTTACAGCGCAAGGTCAGTTTAAAAATATCAAGTTAGCTGAGCAGGTGGATGGAGTTTACCCGCCTGTGGAGCCCAGTATAACAATCAATAAAAAGAACACAAAAAATATTATTGCCGGAGTGGTTCTTGATCGGGCTATTTACACATTAGATGGTGGCGAGACATGGGCTGAAACAAAACTTGAATCACCCTATGGAGTTTTTGGAGACCCAGCATTGATTTCAGATGTAAAGGGTGATATTTATTTTTTCCATTTGGCCGATCCGAGCAAGGAGGGGCGAAGCAATGATGAATGGCTTGATCGGATAGTATGTCAGAAGTCGACCGATGGCGGCAAGACATGGAGCAGCGGAGCCTCTATTGGGAACAATCCTCCCAAAGATCAGGATAAACAATGGCCAGCAGTTCATCCACGTAAGCAATACCTCTGTACAACATGGACACAGTTTGATAAATATGGTTTAACGGATCCAAACTGTCACTCCAATATTCTTTTTAGTAAATCAACCAATGCCGGTAAGAAATGGAGCGACCCAATACAAATAAACCAGAACCCGGGCGATTGTATTGATGATGACAACACCACCGAGGGGGCTGTGCCAGCAGTAGATGAGGAAGGCCGTGTATATGTAGCCTGGTCAAGTCATGGCAATATTTATTTTGATCGGTCATTTGATGGAGGCGAAATGTGGCTTTCCAACGATTTGTTAATTGCCAAACAAGAAGGTGGGTGGGCGATGGATATTCCGGGAATCAGCCGTTGTAACGGAATGCCGGTTTTGATGATTGACAATAGCCGGGGAAAATTTCATAGAAGTTTATACCTGGTCTGGGCCGATCAGAAAAATGGTAAGGATGATACCGATATCTGGTTTATGCGGTCCACCAATCATGGCGACCTCTGGACCCAACCTATGCGCATTAATCTGGACGGAACGGGCAAACACCAGTTTCTGCCGTGGATGACGGTTGATCAGGGTACGGGGTATATTTATATAGTGTATTACGATCGCAGGGCTTATGATGATCTGCAAACCGATGTTTACATGGCCTATTCAACAGATGGCGGCAGTACGTTCAAAGAAGTAAAAATCAGCGAAAGCCCATTTATTCCAACCGAAACAAAATTCTTCGGTGACTATAACAACATCGATGCTCACAAAGGAATTATTGCTCCCATCTGGACACGCATGGATGATGGTCGCACCAGTGTTTGGACATCTGTAATAACAGATTCAGATCTTCTCAAAAAGTAATTAACACGTTGGATCATCCACTGCACAAGCATCACCCTCTGGGGTAACGGGTTGGTTGCCAATTTGAGTAAACGCCTGCATAAAGACTTCTTTAGCCTGTGCCCCCGAAATTCCATATTGATTATTAATAATGTAATAAGGTACACCACTGATACCCCGTTGGTAATTGAGTTGCTCCGCTGCAGTTAAATCAGCAAGCAATCGGTCTGAATTTAACAGAGAAGAAATTTCTTTGGGATCCAATCCAACTTTTTCTGCAATGGAAATTAAATTTTCCTGTTTCGTAAGATCAACCCCTTCTTCAAAGTATGCTTTCATCAAGGCTTCTTTAGCAGCCAGTTGTTTTCCTTCTTGCTTAGCGTACCAGATGATTCGATGTGCATCGCGTGTGTTAGGAGAAACTTTTTGTTTTTCGAAATCAAACTTCAAGCCTTCTTCGGCTGCAATGGAGGTTACATGCCGGGTAATTTGATTATATTTTTCTTCGCTGCCGAATTTCTTTGCGAGATATTCTTTTTGGTTAAATCCTGCCTTAGGGGTTTGGGGATTAAGTTCAAAGGGTAAATAGGACACCTCAAATTCAAATTGGTCAGCCAATTGATTCATTGCTTTTTCAATTCTTCGTTTGCCTATGTAGCACCAGGGGCAAACAACATCCGATGCGATATCAATTTTAATTTTTGGCTTATTCATTCGGTTGAAATTTTAACATAAACATATGGTATAGGAACAATAGTTCAACAAACTAAACTTTCACTAACACACACTCAATCAAGAAGGTTAAAATCAAATGGTAAATCTTAAACCTTTCACTTACCTTTGCCGCTTTCCTGCCTGAAAAAAGGCTTAAAACTTGAAAATAACACACCCATGACTGTAACAGAACAAGCAAAATTCAAAGT
>JBEBJH010000115.1:0-14695 GCA_040079965.1 Cyclobacteriaceae bacterium | reverse complement strand
ATCCGGAAGTATATGCCGATCCAAAAAAATATTTTGACGAGGTAATAGAAATCAACTTGTCCGAACTGGAGCCGCACCTAAACGGTCCGTTCACTCCCGATCTGGCAACCCCCATCTCAAAACTGAAAGAAGAAGCCGCCAGGAATGGCTGGCCCACCAAGATTGAAGTGGGCCTGATTGGCTCCTGTACAAACTCTTCGTACGAAGACATTGCGAGGGCTGCAAGTTTAGCTAAACAAGTAGCCGATAAAGGCCTGAAAACCAAAGCAGTATTCACGATTACCCCAGGATCAGAACAGGTGCGCTACACTATCGAACGCGATGGTTTTATCAGCACGTTTGACAAGATCGGGGCCAAAGTATTCGCTAATGCCTGCGGCCCGTGCATTGGTATGTGGGCGCGTGTGGGTGCCGACAGAAAAGAGAAGAACACCATTGTTCACTCCTTCAACCGTAACTTCCAGTCGCGTAACGATGGCAACCCCAACACGTATGCATTTGTAGGTTCTCCCGAACTGGTAACAGCCCTCGCAATTGCCGGAGATCTGAACTTCAACCCGATTACCGATTACCTCACGAACGAACAAGGCCAGCAAGTGAAGCTCGATCCGCCTACCGGTGACGAACTTCCCAAGAAAGGCTTCGATGTAAAAGACCCAGGCTATCAGGCACCGGCTAAAGATGGCAGCGCGGTACAGGTAAAAGTAAGCCCTACCTCCGATCGACTGCAGTTGCTTTCACCATTCAAAGCCTGGGAAGGCAAAGACGTGAAAGGCCTGCGTTTGCTGATCAAAGCCAAAGGCAAATGCACCACCGATCATATTTCCATGGCTGGCAAATGGCTAAAGTACAGAGGTCACCTGGATAATATCTCCAACAACCTGTTGATTGGTGCTACCAACTTCTTCAATGAGAAAATCAATAGCGTAAAGAATGGCATAAGTGGTCAGTACGATGAAGTACCGAAAGTACAGCGTGCCTATAAAGCCCAGGGTGTTGGCTCCATCGTGGTAGGTGACGAAAACTATGGCGAAGGTTCATCGCGCGAGCATGCCGCGATGGAGCCCCGTCATTTAGGCGTGCGCGCCATTTTGGTAAAATCCTTTGCCCGCATTCACGAAACCAATTTGAAGAAGCAGGGTATGCTGGCGTTGACATTCGCCAACAAGGAAGACTATAACAAAATCAAGGAAGATGATTCATTTGATATCATAGGGCTTACCAGCTTCAGTCCTGACAAGCCCCTTACGTTGGTGATCCACCATAAGGATGGCAGCCAGGATTCAATTACTGTTAACCACACCTACAATAAGAACCAGATTGTTTGGTTCAAGGCGGGTTCGGCATTGAATGCAATGGGCGATGCTAAAGCTGCTGCGGCCACGGCCGCTGCTAAACCAGCGGCAACGAAAACCCCTGCTAAAAAGGCCGTTAAGAAAGCAAAGTCAGCCGCTAAAAAAGTAGTGAAGAAGGTAAAAAAGGTGGTGAAGAAAATCGCGAAGGCAGTTAAGAAAGCCGTTGCTAAAAAGTCTGCGAAGAAAACCGCTTCCAGGAAGAGTTTAAAGAAGAGCGCTAAGAAAGTGGTCAGGAAGGTTAAGAAGACTGCAAAGAAAAGGAAGTAGGTCTTTTAACAGTACATAAATCAAAGGCGCCCTTCGGGGCGCTTTTTGTTGGTTTGCATTTTCAAAACATTTTGGTTGATTCCGGGCGAGTAGAAGAATTTTAAACATGATACAGCTCGTCAACAAGACCCTGAATCCTGGAATGTATACTCTAAAGCGTTTCATAGCTTCTTAAAGCATCCTCTCTCAACGAACCTGCCTGTACGATGCGTGCGCGTTTTGTATTGTTCGATTGACATTAAGGAGATGATTCTGTCTCAACCCTCCAACTGGCGGGTTGTATGTTTTTAGCCAGGGGCTTTAGTCCGTGGTTTAATAAGAATCATTATGAACACACCACAGAAAAACATAGATCGGGCTTCATGCAATTTGGTGCGGAGTGTTAAACGATGTTAGAAAGATTGCAGATTAGTTATAGGTGTTTGGAATTTATTCGTTGTAAACTCAACGTAACGCGCAGCGTTACAAAGCGCGCTGGCCAGACAAAAAGGCGGGGTGGTGTGTAAGCATGAGCGGGGAAGCATCTTTTTGTCTTGACTTTTTTTCGTCCTTTTTTGTGTCAAGACAAAAAAGGACAGAAGAATTAATTAAACTAAAAAGCATCCATGGTTTTGCCCTGTTGCGCAAGACTTAAAGAAGGTGCAACTTGTGATGATAGACATACCAGATGCATGCGAGGTAAGATCACACTGACTACAAAAATACTCGGCATTGTACTGCTGACGTACCTGATCCTGCTTGCAGGATTCTATTTATTTCAGGATCGGTTTGTCTTTCAATCTGAATCCTTACCAACGAATTATGCCTTTACCTTTGATCAACCTTTTGAAGAGCACTTTATTGCCACCGGAACCGGTGATACCCTTAATGCTTTGTTGTTCAGATCAACCCAACCTGCCAAAGGCCTCATCCTCTATTTTCACGGTAATGCGGATAACCTGCAACGATGGGGAAATTATGCGGTAGACTTTACTTCGCTGGGGTACGACATATTAATGATTGATTACCGGGGCTACGGAAAAAGTACCGGCACGCCCGATGAAACAATTATATACAGAGATGCACAGCTTGTGCTAAACTGGTCGCAGGCAAACATTCCGCACGGTAAGTTAATTCTCTATGGACGTTCCCTCGGCTCAGCTATTGCATCCAATCTCGCAACTACCACCAACCCTGACTTGCTCATTCTGGAGACTCCGTTTGATGAACTGAACTCAGCCTTATATACATTCTCTTCGAAATATAAATTTCCTACCAAAGATTTTCTGGTCAACGTAACCTGTAAAAGAATAATTATTCATGGCACCAACGACTGGGTGGTTCCGCTTTCATCCGCACTGAAACTAAAACCTTTGCTTAAAGCGGGTGATCAATTCATAATTATTGAAGGGGGAAGTCATAATAACCTTCGGGATTTTGATGAGTATCATAAGGCATTAAAGGAGGTGCTCAAATGATAGTGACAGAGTCGTCAGACCGCTTGAAAGCTTCAGCAAAAAGCGGTCAGACGACTAAATATCAAATCAACGTACTAAGCTGAGGTTGTCTCAAAAGTCAAAATAAATTGTAATGTCATTCCGGCCCTTGACCCGGAATCCTGTTGTGCATGCACCAAACGGGATCGTGGGTCAATGCCCGCGATGACAGATTGACTTTTGAGACAACCTCTTTATTTGATACCTTGAATCATGACCGGACCGATCCTAATTCTACTCTCGCTTTACATTGGGCTCTGTCTGTTCCTTTATTTCTTCCAGCATCTTTTCTTTTTCCGGCCCGAACGCCTAGCCCATTCCTTCCAATATAAATACCCATTCCCTTTCGAAGAACTAAACTTTGACATGGAAGATGGCGGACGCATCAATGCAATTCATTTTAAAGTTCCCAATTCGCGGGGAGTAGTCTATTACCTGAAAGGCAATTCAAAAAGTATCAAGGGTTGGGGAAAATTCGCCAAAGACTTTGTAAGTAACGGCTATGATTTCTTTATGATGGATTATAGGGGCTTTGGCAAGAGTCGTGGCAAACGAAGCCAGGAAAGAATGTTTAATGATGCCCAGTATATTTATACCTGGTTGAGCCAATCCTACCCGGAAGATAAAATCATTTTATATGGCCGTTCGTGGGGCAGCGGCATCGCAGCGCGCATTGCTTCCTGGAATAAACCCGCCTTGCTGATTCTGGATTCACCTTACTTTAGTTTCGTTTACAATACCAACCGGTATTTATTCTTTCTGCCAACCGGGTGGATTCTCCGCTATGACATTCGCACCGATCAATATTTAAAAAGCATCGCGTGCCCCGTGCATATCATTCATGGAACCAACGACCGGCTCATTTCTTTTTCACAAAGTGAAAAGCTTAAGGCGCTCTACCCGGATAAAATTACCCTGCATGGCATCGAAGGCGCCCGCCACAACAACCTGCCCGATTATCCGGAGTTCTTTGAAATACTCTACGAGATCTTATATGTGAAACCGGTTGGCCGCTGACTATGGAAATTACCCGAAAACATTCCAGCGACTTCACCCGGCTCTTTGAGATCCTAACCTATCAAAGGGAGAAATATCCAAACTCAAAGGCCTTGAATGCTTTTGAAGGCGAGACCCTAAAGAGTTACCCGATCGAAGTCATCATAGAACAGGTTGATGCCTTATCCTGCTGGTTTATCAGAAATGGTTATTCCCGGGGACAAAAAGTTATGCTGGTACCAAACATGGGTAATCCCCAATGGATGATTGTTGATTTTGCCTGCCAGCAAATCGGGTTGATTACGGTGCCCGTGCATCCCACCTCTTCGCCACAGGATTTTGAACTCATTATTAAAGAGACCGAAGCCCGGCTTTGCATTACAGCTGATAAGGATTTATATGAGAAAGTGACTTCAGTTATTCAAACGATGAGCGCTTCCGCCAGTGTATCTCATCTTGAACGGAACAACTCCGGTTATTTCGAACCTATGAAAGGCGTGAAAACCAGTGAAGCCGAATTGACAAAACTTGAAGAGATAAAAAACAGCATTCATGAAAATGATCTCCTTACCATTCTATACACTTCGGGCAGTTCCGGAGTTCCGAAGGGTGTACTGCTCACCCACCACAACATTGTTCATAACATTAAAGCCATCTTAACACTGCTGCCCCTTGAGCCAAACCACCGGGTAATAAGCTTTCTGCCTTTCAGTCATATTCTTGAACGAATGGCCTGCTATGGCTATCTCGCCTTTGGTGTTTCACTTTACTTCAGCCAAAGCAAAGAAACCTTTGCCAGGGATTTCAAAATTGTTAAGCCCTACTTCTGCACCAGTGTGCCACGCGTGCTCGAAAAGATGTATGACTTCATGCAGGAACGGGTGCTGGATAAAAATCCGGTCAAGAGAAAAGTAATCCAGTGGGCCTTGAACATCGGCAAGCAGTATGGATCCAAAGGATTTATATACTCGATCAGGTTATTCGTTGCCCGCATTTTGGTGCTTGGCCAATGGCGTAAAAAGCTGGGCGGTCAAATTCGCTACATGGTAGTGGGTGCAGCTTCATTGCAACCTGAAATCGGGCGATTGTTGTCTGCTGCGGGTATTAATGTCGTAGAAGGTTATGGAATGACCGAGACAGCTCCACTCATTTCAATAAACCGGTATGAGCCGGGCATGAACCGGTTTGGAACGGTGGGCATCCCGATCCCTGGCATATCAGTAAAAATAGATGAACCCAATGAAGAACAGGAAGGTGAGATTCTGGTAAAAGGCCCGAATGTAATGCAAGGGTATTACAAGCGACCCGAATTAACGAAGGAAGTGTTTACTGAGGATGGATGGTTTCGCACAGGCGACATCGGCAAGTTCGTTCATCAACGGTTCTTGAAAATTACAGATCGCAAAAAGGATATTTTCAAAACCTCAGCCGGCAAGTACATAGCCCCGCAACCGCTGCAAACACATTTCACAAAGTCATCGTTTATTCAGCGGTGTTTAATCATCGGCTTCCAGCGACCTTATGTAACTGCGTTGATTGTACCCAATTTTGAAATCCTTCAAGCATGGTGTACGCAAGAGCACATTCATTGGACGGCCCCACAGTTTATGGTGTATAATATAAAAGTCAGGGCCCGGCTTCAACAGGAAGTTGATTTGCTCAATGAAGAACTACCCAACATAGAGCGGGTTAAAAATTTTGTATTGTGCCACCAGGATTGGACAGTAGAAAGTGGCGAGCTAACCACTACACTCAAACCCATCCGGCTGCGCATCATGGATCACTATAAAGCAGAAATCGAAAAGATGTATCCCTGATTTCAGGTTTTCTCATCACGCTCTACATGCAGGATGTGCAGTAAGCGATGGATAATGGGCGTAAGAAAGACAGCCGTCATACTTAAAAAAGCCATCCCACTATATAAAGCATAAAAAGAGGAGAACAGCTTTGCCGTGTCGCCCGGCATTTCAGCAATGGGTCCCATGCCGGTAAGGATCATGCTGGCCATGTGAAAACTATCGATCCAATTCAACTGTGCCAGGTAATGATACCCGAGTATGCCCATGCCGATTGAGAAAACAATCAACCCAAAGGCAAACAAAGCATATCGACCAAGCCGAACAATAAATCGTGGCATGGGGACGACCTTTTGGTTTTTATGTTCGAGCTTCATGGTTCTCAAGGTAAACAAATGGAAGGAAACGACTAACTAAACTTAGAGGATTCTGTCCTTGTAGCATGAAGGTTATTATTTATATTTGGATAAGGGCATCATCAATTGTTGAATCATGAGAAAATCACCTTTCATTTTATTTATCGTTCTTTCTGCTTGCTCCATATTGTCAAAAAAAGATGGCAATCAGGAAGTGCAGGAATTTCTTATTGGATTTCAGCAATCAATATCCAAATCAGATTCGGTGGTCTTAAATCAATTCAGAACCAGCCAAAGTCCGGAAGGTATATTGGCGGCAATTCGTTTGTTAAGAAATCCAGATCAGGGGTTCATTGACTGCCAACCGAGCTTTGCTCAATCTCAAATATTTTGGGAGAGCGGTGGTCCGCGGGTGATCATTCCTGTTTCCATTCAAACCAGCCAAAGCCCAACCACTCAGAATAATATTACACTTTGGCTTGAACGCAAAGGTGATTCATTTATCATCTCAAGGCTGGACGCTGAGGATTTCTATAAAAAGTACTTTCAGGCTTTTAGCATGATCAAATATGAGAAAGATCGGGCCGAACAATTGATTAAACTCCAGGTTCATTTTGATAAAACCATTGAATTGCAAAAGACTTATGATAGTGTTATCTGGTTTACCCAACTGGGCGGAAAGGCCTACTACTATGTAGTTAATGGCCAGTGGAATCATTTCAAAAATAGTGAATCATTTTACGGTAGTATTCAAAACTATGATATGGGCCTGGTCGATGAAGCAGGCCGTGTTATTGTTCCACCTCAATTTGATCTGATTGGAACCCCCGAGATTGTATTTCCCGGAACAATAGAGGTAATGTTGAATAACAAAATCGGATATTATTCCTTGACCGGATCGGAACTTGTGCCGGCTAAATACGACCTGATAATACCTTACGTAACCCAGGAAACAAAAGCCCTGGTTAAGATTGATTCTGTATATGGCTGGCTTGACCCCAATTTCATTTATCATGCTGGCTTTCCTTTCGATGAAGCCATGGATTATCTAAACAAATTTAGTTTCCTCGAAAAGCCCCTTCGGCTTGACGGCAAAGAACAACCACTATGCCAGGTTCCTGATCCGGAAGAGATCGGAAACGGAATAATTATTCCTCCTTCATACCTGGTCCGGTATGGAATTTTTGATCCCATACTGCCCGGTTTTGTTACCGGGTATGAAGGTTTCTTTTCCGAAAACGAATTCATCCAAAAAGAATCCTTTAATGTATTTAACCTGACTGACCAGGTTAATATTCTGATCACGCATTTTAAAACAAGATATCTGGAGGGACGGGAAGAATTTTACTATACAAATAAATTAACTCTGGTCGACCAAAATCTGGATACACTATCCACAAGTCGCTTATGGGGAGAATCTATTCAATTGAAACGAATAGATTCTACGTTATTGGAGGCTACGATGACCTATGATTCTTGGGAACCGGATGAATCTGGAGCCATGGACTATCCTGCCTATACCTATTATCAAATTAAAGATAATGAATTGGTTCAATTACAATCCAATAGAGATCATGACATGACACAATATATTAAGCTGGATAGTAGCTACTTTCAGGGCCAATTCAGGATTTATGATTTCGATACTGATGACGAAATGGAAGTTACATTTATGCCACCCGTCTTCTTTGTTGGGCTAAGAAATGACATTCTCGCAAGTTATGGGTACATATTTACTGATCAGAAAGTAATTGATGGACTTCAATATAAGAATTGGTATGTCCCATCCATAAAAACTTACGAGGAAGTGTACTCAATGGCCACTGAAATTGATAAGCATAATCTTGACTTTATTCAGCGAATCATTGGGCCTGTCGTTACAGAGGCTCTCTAATACATGGTCAAGCGACTGCTGTACATAATCTTCGCCTTACTGGGCGTGGCTTTAGCTTTCAATGCACTCTCTTATTCTAATTTTGATCCTACCTATAAATTTTTAAGACTTAAACAGACAGCTATAGAGACCGGTTGGTACTTACCCGCTTACTATTCGCATGTACTCATCAGTGCCGTTATTCTGATTATTGGTTTTGTTCAGGTGCTAAAATCAATTAGAAAACATTGGCCTAAAATTCATCGATACCTCGGCATGGTCTATATTATGGGGATTCTTTTTTTTGCAGCCCCGGGAGGTTTTGTCATGAGTTTGTTTATAAATCGGGGACCGTGGGTTCTTGCCAGTTTTATTACACAATGTACTCTTTGGTTTTACTTCACCGTGGTCGCTTATCAAAAAGCCCGCAGTAAAGATTTTGAATCTCATGAACACTGGATCTGGCGAAGCTTCGCACTTACTCTTGCAGCGATCACGCTTCGAATCTATATTTTTATATTCTCATTTAGCACGGACCTGAGTCAGGCTTCAGGTTACGCTCTATTAGCCTGGCTAAGTTGGGTGCCAAATCTATTGATTGTGGAAGCTTGGTTTTATCTCAAGAGAAAATCTAAAATTCAATTTAGGTAGCCCTCACAAAGTCATTGTATAAATCACGATTACTCCGGTAATTGCTACAATTCTACGCTTGCATGCTTAAGCACTACTGGAAAACGGCCATTCGCAACCTGCTTCGCAGCAAGCTTTTCACTTCCATCAATGCCATCGGCCTGTCGGTAAGTCTCGCCATTTTTCTGGCCCTCAGTGGCTATGTGCAATATCAGTTTAGCTATGATAAATTTTATGAACATGGCGATCAGATCTATCGCATCGACTACTATGAGTACCAGGAAGGAGAACCGGTTTTACAAAGCGCCCAGACACACGATCGCACAGCCTTTCTGATTCACGAATATATTCCACAGGTAGAAGCAATCGCCCGCATCTATTTTGAAAAGGCTTATGTCTTCACCGAAGACATTCGGCTTACCGACCAATACATGTTTTTTGCTGATAGTTCTTTCTTCAAGGTATTTCCGGTGAAGTTGCTCTCAGGGGCACCCGAAACTGCGCTTGAGGCTCCACGTACCGTGGTGATTTCGAAATCGCAGGCAACTGTTTATTTCGGTGATGAAAATCCAATGGGTAAAACGCTCTACTTTAACGAACGCCTGCCCTTTACGGTCACTGGCGTGTTTGAAGATCTTCCCGAAAACTCTTCGCTCGAATACGACTTCCTGTTGTCGTGGTCTACACTTTACTTCTATGGCTGGATCGCACGCGAAGGTACATTTGAATATCCATGGACCTACACGTTCGTAAAACTACACGACAACATTACCGATGTGCAGGCCGTAAATCAGCAACTGACTAAACTGGCCAACGATCATATCACCACGCTGGTCAACCGCAGACATACTGCACGGCAGGAACTTCGACCCTATGAAAATCTTCACTTAGCCACGCCCCTTTCGGGGGAAATTAAACCTGGTGTTAATCCTGTGCTTTTATATTCTTTGATCTCCATGGCAATATTTATTCTTGTGGCTGCGTGGATCAATTACATCAATCTTTCGCTGGCCCGATCGCTGGAGCGCGCGGATGAGATCGGAGTTCGCAAAGTGTTTGGTGCCTCGCGTATCATCATCAGCGGACAATTTTTATTGGAAGCCCTGATCCTATCCACAGGTGCGTTTGTTATTGGGTTTACATTGTTTTATCTCTTCACCAGGCCGTGGTCATCGGTTTTGTTTTCCGATGTTACCATTGCCTTTCCCAACCTGACCCGAACGACACTTTATTTTTTCACCTTCATTATCGCTACCGCGCTGGTAGCCTTCTACCCGGCTCATGTTATTTCGCGCTATAAGCCCGTGATGATTCTCAATAATAAGTTGGGCAACAGCAAAGGCAAGGGCAATGTGTTGCAACAGGCATTGCTTGTATTCCAATTATTTCTTTCAATTGCTATAGTCGGTATCACCCTCATTGCTGCACGGCAGATCGATTTTATGCAAAAGTTTGATACTGGCTTCAATGCCAGTCAAACCATCAGTGTGCGGGCACCCGCCTCTACCAACTCCGATTCGCTCCGGCTTTCCCGCTACCGGGCTTTCCGAAATGAAGTGTTGCAACATCCTGCCTTTCGTTCCGGAACGTCTTCGATGAATATACCCGGTGAAGAAATCCGCTTTCACGATGAAGCCGTTCACCCGGTCGGTAGTACCAATGAAAAGAAACAATCGTTTTGGGTGATGTGGATTGATGAAGGTTACCAGGAAACCTTTGGCCTTAACCTGTTGGCTGGAAGAAATTTTAATCCTGAAGAACGCGGACTCACCTGCCTGATCAATGAAACGGCTGCGCGCGCATTGGGGTTTGACAATCCAGCGGATGCTATAAACACCAACCTGATTAATCAGGATGACAAAACCGTAACTATTGTTGGGCTTTGGCAAGACTATCATCATCAGTCGCTACGCAAGCCGATGGAGCCTGTGATTTTTTACTACCACCATCCGCACGAGTATGGGTACTATTCGTTTCGGGCAAATGTGCAGCAAGGTGACTACATGCAAGCGTTGGAAAAGATATACGCGCGGCACTATCCTAACGATAACTTTAATTACTACTTCCTGGATCGCTTCTTTGCTGCACAGTATCAGTCGGATCAACTCTTTGCCCGACTGTTAACTCTATTTAGTGTGATCTCAATTTCAGTGGCCTGTCTTGGCTTGCTGGGGATGGCTACGCTGGCGATGGTAAAGCGCACAAAGGAAATCGGGGTGCGGAAAGTGCTGGGCGCCTCGGTGTGGAATATTCTTGTGTTGCTTTCCAAAAACTACATCCGGCTGATTCTGATCAGTTGTGTGTTTGCCTTTCCGGTATGCTATTATCTTACCGAACAATGGCTCAATGGTTTTGCCTATCAGATTGACATAAAGTGGTGGATGATTGTTATTCCCGGATTGCTGGTGTTAATGGCTACACTGTTAACCATCTCCACCCAATCGATTCGGGCGGCCATGGCCAACCCCGCCAAAACCTTGCGCGACCAATAACCGTGGTCTGTTGTGCTTGGCCTGTCAGAAGAGGAGTTTTATGTATTCACGGAGTCAGCCTACGATTGCACAGATCCCGGCTACAATTGTACAGTCCCAATCTACGCTGTTACAGTTCAGACATGCGAATGCGCACAGCAGGTGATGGTCTGTCAGAAGTTGTGGCTACGATATCAGAGAATCAACCTACGATTTTGCAAACCCAGCCTACGCTGGTACAATTCAGACCTGCGCTTGCACAGAATCAACCTACGGTTGCAGAGTACCAGGCTGCGCTGTTGCAGTCCGAACCTGCGATTTCACACTTCAGGTGATGATCTGTGCGAAGTTGCGGCTACGATATCCGGAGAATCAACCTACGATTGTGCAAACCCAGCCTACGCTGTTACAGTTCAGACAAACGATTTCACACTTCAGGTGATGGTCTGTCAGAAATTGAGTCTAAGTATTCTCATAGTCAGTCTATAATTTCTCAGTTCTCGCAGTTCTCGACAGCGATTTTACAAACTCAGTCTACGAAATCAGAAATCAGACCTGTGATTTCAGACATTGGGCATTCTCTGTTAGAAAGCGCGGACTGCGAATTCACTGAATCAATCGATGCTTCTAATGCATTGGTGTTCACAACTAAATCCAGGGATAGGTTATTCAAGAAGACTATCCGCATCCAAAAAGGATCGTAGTGTCTGAGTACTCGAACGTTCATCTGTACCCTGAGATCAGCTTGACTATGTTTTTTCAGATCATCATAAGCCCCTTTGTTCTGATTGCAAAACAAGATCAAATCCCCGTGTTGCAGCACAATTTCTTTGAGTATATTGGCAAGACAGTCTACCAACCCTAACCCGTTAGCTTCTCCCCATGAAAGCAAAATCCATTAAAGGAAATTCAACCGCAGAAGTTAAAACAGCGTTGCAACAATGCATGGAAGACGGGTATAAGCCAACCCTCGCCTTCGTGTTTATGTCCATCAAACAAGACATTGATGCGGTGAGTAAGCTCCTCGACCAGCAAGGCATCCAAATCTTTGGTGCCACCACAGGGGGTGAATTTATTGATGGAGACATAGGTGCAGGAACCATAGCCATACTGCTGGTGGATTTGAATCCGGCTCACTTTAAAGTATTATTATATGATTACCGAGATAAAGATCCGGGGACTGTGGTGCGGCAAATTGCGGCTGAAGCAAAAGAGACTTTTAAAAACCCTTCTTTCATTATCTCAGTCAGTGTGGATGTAAGGGGTGAATCTGGACCTGTCATGGAAGACTCACTTATCAATTCGATAGAATTTGTTACTGGAAAAGATATAATCATATGGGGAGGCCGTGCCGGTGATGATTTTGCTTTTAAAGAAACAGTTGTATTCAACCATAAATTGATAACCAAAAGGGGAATAATCATACTGGTATTGGATGGAGATAAAATTCTGGTTAGAGGCGCAGCGGCATCAGGACAAAAGCCGGTAGGAACCGAAAAGATTATTACCAAAGCAATTGGCAAATGGGTATATGAAATTGACCATCAGCCAGCGGCAGAAATGGTGTTAAAATACCTGGGCCTTAACTTAACGCAAGAAGAAGCAGAAACCTTTTATCCTAAGGAGAGCATCGTGTTTAGTGTTTCCCGCGATAAAGGCGATTCCGTGCTGCGGGGTTTAGGGGTGTTCGATTGGAAGAACAAATCATTTTCATCGCTTGGCGACATCCACGAAGGTGACAAGATACGCCTTACCATTCCTCCGGATTTTGAAGTGATTGAAGAAGTGAAGAAAAATGCCGAAACAATAAAAGAAGGTGAACGATTGGATGCCGATGCTTTGCTGATGTTTTCCTGTATTGGACGGCTCGGTCAATTTGGGCCGTTGGTGGGCGAAGAAATTGAAGCGGTGCGAAAAGTCTTTAATGTACCGATGGCGGGATTTTTCACCTATGGTGAATTTGGGCGAACAAAAAATGGCAACAACGAATTTCACGCCAACACCTGCTGCTGGGTGACATTAAAAGAAAAATAACCATCAGCGAAAATCAGCGAAAGATTTTTTTTCCCGCAGATGGCGCAGATGAACGCAGACAAAAAGAAATAGATGATAACTGAAAACGTAATATTATAAAAGTTTAGCATAGCTAATGTATATGGATCATCAGCGAAAATCAGCGAAATCAGCGGGAGATTTTTTTTCCGCTGACAACAAAGATGTACGCAGAAAAGTAACACGATAACAATCAGCGTAAATCAGCGAGATCTGCGGGAGATATTTTTTTCCGCAGATGGAGCAGATGAACGCAGAAGAGAAAATACCATGACAGAAAACGATATATCCTACAAAATCAGAGGTGCTATTTTCAACGTGTTCAATGCGTTGGGTCCCGGGTTGCTTGAATCCGCGTATGAAGCTGCGTTAATGTATGAAATGATTAAGTTGGGTCTTACAGTAAAATCGCAGGTTGCACTTCCATTAATATATGATGAGATAAAGATGGATGTGGGCTACCGTATTGACTTACTTGTAGAAGATAAAGTAATTATAGAAATTAAATCAGTAGAAACCCTTGCTGAGGTACATCACAAGCAAGTAATCACTTATTTAAAATTATCGGGGAAAAAGTTGGGACTTTTGGTGAATTTCAATTGTGTTGAAATCGATAAATCCATATTCAGGAAAGTTAATGACTTATAAACAATCAGCGTGTCTGCGGGAGATTTTTTGTTCCCGCTGATTACGCAGATTAACGCAGAAAATAAGGTGACAGAAAACATGATATCCTAAACCATCAGCGTAAATCAGCGAGATCTGCGGGAGATGAATTTTTCCCGCTGATTACACAGATGAACGCAGAAGAGAATAGGACATAAATCCGGTAAATGAACATTATGAACAAGCACCTTCAACACATACTGGAAATCCTTCAACAGGAGAACCCTACAGTCGATCAAAAAAAGGCCGCGTTGAAATCGTTGAAAGAGGCTGACAAAGAGTTGGAGGTAACGGCCTTTAAACTTGACCGCACCGAAAAAGTAAAACACACTACCGCGGTATTACTGGAGGAGACCATTGCCGAACTGGAGCAAAAACGAATAGCCGTTGAAGCCCAAAACCGAGAACTGGAAATTGAAACCGCACTGGAGCGCGTGCGCAGCCGTTCAATGGCGATGCAAAAGAGTGATGAGCTTAAAGAAGTAATAAAAATTGTCTATCAGCAACTCAGGTATTTAAAAATTAATCCTGACCATGCAGGTTTTGTTGTTGACTATACACCGGGAGGCGATTGGCATTTTTGGATCGCTGATGAACAGGACATTCCTTCTAAAATAACGCATCCCAACTTTGAATCTGTTTGGGCAAATCAATTTAATGACGCAAGAGAAAAAGGTGCAGACCTCTTTACCACCCATTTAAATTTTGAAGAAAAGAACAAATTTTACAATGAGCTTTTATCCCTGTCTCTTATACAC
>JBEBJH010000114.1:0-14715 GCA_040079965.1 Cyclobacteriaceae bacterium | reverse complement strand
ATATTTCCATTTCATAACAATGAATGGTTATCAATGGAAGTGAATCCATTTAAGGGGAAAATAGAAGGGTCTTATTTGGCGGTTAACCCGCACTACTATTTACATTCCGGCTACTCGATAAACACATAATCTGAGGAGGCCACATAGTTTGGGTAGATGGTCAAATGCTTTTTCTTTACTTCTTCAAACAGCATTTTCCTCAATTCCTGAATATTCTCTTTTTTCTCGGCCGAGATAAAAACTACTTTATCAAAACCATGCTCACGATAGTATCCTTTCAGTTCATCGAAGGAAACCGACTCCTCCTTTTTCTCGAGGAGATCAATTTTATTCAATACCAAAATTGTGGTGATATCACCGGCCCCCAATTCCCCGAGGGTGTTTTTTACCACCTCAATCTGATTGTCGTGAAACGGATGAGCTGCATCCACTACATGCAATAAAATATCAGCCTCCCTTACTTCATCGAGGGTTGACTTGAAAGACTCAATCAGGTGATGGGGTAGTTTTCTGATAAATCCTACCGTATCGGAGAGCAAGAATGGAATATCCCCAATCACCACTTTTCGCACGGTAGCATCAACGGTTGCAAATAGTTTGTTTTCCGCTTTCACGGTTGATTTGGAGAGCAAGTTCATCAGAGTGGATTTGCCCACGTTGGTGTATCCGACAAGCGCAACCCGAACCACATTGCTGCGCGATTTGCGCTGAGTTTTGCGTTGCTTGTCAATTTTATCTAATTCATCTTTAAGCAAAGAGATTCGGTAACGAATATTTCTGCGGTCAGTTTCAATTTCTCTTTCACCCGATCCGCCCCGGGTACCCGTACCTCCACGCTGTCTTTCCAGGTGGGTCCACATTCCGGTTAACCGGGGAAGGAGATATTGATTCATTGCCAATTCTACCTGAGCTCGCGATTGTGCCGTTTGGGCTCGCATAGAAAATATGTCCAGAATCAGAAGACTTCGATCGTATACTCTGACTTTGCCTTCTTTTTCAGGCGTGTTGAGTTCCTTCTCAAGATTTCTTAATTGTGATGGACTCAAATCATCATCAAAAATTACGTTATCAATCTGGTTGGAAACCACATAGTCTTTAATCTCAGCCAACTTCCCCTTGCCCACAAAAGTCCGTACATCCGGCTGGGGTAGCCGTTGCACAAACCGGTGTTCGGCCTGAATCCCGGCTGTCTCGGCAAGAAATGCCATTTCATCCAGATGTTCGTTTGTGATGTCTGGGTTTTTATCTGCCAACGCTACTAAAACTGCCTTAATCATTAATTATAGTCTGTTCAAATTCAAACTTACCTTATTCTCTTCCATCGAATTAAGAACCGGTTACTTTTTTCCAATTTCGTAGAATACATGTAATAACTTTGTAAGAAATTCACGATTTTTGTGCTTTATAGTAAAGTTAAACCTAAACCAAAGTCTTAGTCTGGCCAGTCAAGCTGGATAAGTTGGCAAATGAAAGTCGCTATTGTTTTAAATACATCCTGGAACATCTTCAATTTCAGGATGAATTTTGTAAAAGCTCTTCTGGAAAAAGGCTATGAAGTTCACACTATAGCCCCTCATGATAACTATACACATCTTTTGGAAGCGGCTGGGTGCAAACACCATGATGTAAAAATGGATAGCCGTGGGGCCAATCCAATCAAAGATATAGCCCTGACTTTTGAGTTATGGGGAATCTACAGAAAGGTAAGACCCGATATTATACTTCACTATACTATTAAGCCAAACGTATACGGGACATTGGCCGCGAGTATGCTGCGGATTCCCACTATTAATAATGTATGTGGTCTGGGTACGGTCTTCCTTAAAAACAACCTGGTGTCGGTTATCGCCATGTTTCTTTATAAAGTAGCCTTCCGTTTTCCCAGGAAAGTATTTTTCCAGAATCCTGATGATCTGGCTCTTTTTCTTAACAAAGACCTCGTACCAGCAAAATCTGCTGATTTAATTCCTGGTTCAGGCATAGACCTCAGCAAATTTCAACCTAAAGAATTCAAGAGAAATGAATCATTCACCTTTCTGCTGATCTCGCGGCTGATAACTGATAAGGGCATCATGGAATATATTGATGCTGTCAAGAAACTACAGAGGAAAGGGATCAACGCACGGTTTCAACTGTTGGGAGCTAAGGACCCAGAGCACAAGCGGGGAATTCAATTGCCCGTGATCGAAAGTTGGATTAAATCAAACACGATCGAATATCTGGGAACTACTGATGATGTAAGAAAATTTATCCATGAAGCAGATTGTATTGTTCTCCCCTCCTACCGGGAAGGAACTCCACGCACTTTGCTGGAAGCAGCCAGCTCCTCTAAACCCATTGTTGCAACTGATGTACCGGGTTGTCATCATGTAGTGGAAGACAATTACAACGGCTTGCTATGTAAATTAAAAAATTCAGAGGACCTCGCCTTAAAAATGGAGCAGATGCTTTCGCTGGATGATGCCACACTTAAAAAGTTTGGAGAAAACGGAAGAAAGAAAATTGAATTTGAGTTTGACGAAAAACTGGTGATAACCAAATACTTGAACGAGATTTCAAGTCTTAAGGCTGCCGGTTAACCTGTTCACCAAAGATCACGTTGCTTTCCTGAGTTATTGATAAAATCAGTAATTTCACCTGATTAAAAGTTCTATTTGTGCGCATTCTATCCTTTATTCCATTCCTATTCCTGATGTCGTGCGCTTCCTACAAGCAAAACATCATGTTTAAATCCACAGAAGGTATTGAGCCTGAGCGTGTGAAAAAGGAAGTAACCTCAGTTGAAAAGAATTATCGGATTCAAAAGAATGATTTACTAAGCCTTGAGCTTTATTCAAACCAGGGCGAACGCCTGATCGATCCTAATCCCGAACTAAGCCAGAAGGACGGTGTTGTGCAAGAATCTGATCGGACCGAACCCACCTATCTTGTTGACCTGAAGGGAATAGCTCGTTTCCCAATGATTGGTGAAATTAGCCTCGATAATCTAACGCTTCGGCAAGCAGAAGAGATTCTTCAAAAAGAATATGCTAAGTTTTTCAAAGAGCCCTTCGTGTTACTGTCCTATACCAATAAACGTGTTGTGTTATTGGGAGCCGTGGGTGGCCAGGTAATACCGCTGACCAACGAAAACATGAGCTTGCTTGAAGTACTGGCACTTGCTAAGGGGATTACAAATGACTCCAAAGCACAAAATATAAAGCTGATTCGAGGCGAAACTATTTTTGAAATTGATTTAAGTACCATTCAAGGATTTAGGGATGGAAATGTATTGATAGAGCCCGGGGATGTTATCTATGTTGAACCAGTTAGAAGGCCATTTAGTGAAGCCCTTCGTGATTATTCCGGAGCTCTTAGTCTGTTAATAAGTCTTACCACGTTAGTTATTGTTCTTAAAAGTTATTGACCAGCTAGAATCTCATGGATATAAAGTCTCCAGGCAATACGGATTCCATTGATTTTGAAAAGCTATCAGCCGTTTTCAGAAAATACCTGGTATGGTTTATTCTTATTTTTCTGGCTACCAATCTGGCTGCTTACCTCACCATCCGCTATACCAAAGATCTGTTTGAATCAGAATCGGAACTGAAGTTAGATATCAAACGCGATGCCACTGAGTTGGGAATTAAAACAATGATTGAAGATCAAAACCTGAACATTGTCTCGGGTGAGATTGAACAAATTAAATCGAAGTTATTTTTTAGCAAGCTCATCGATTCCCTTGATCTGTCAATTAGTTATTATAGTGTAGGTCAGGTTTTAAAAGATGAAATGTACAGACGATCAACTTTTCATGTAAAGACAACAAAAATCAATCCTGCTCATTATGATCTACCCCTCTATTTTGATTTTTTAGATGGCAACAGCTATAGCGTTCAGGCAGGCAAAAATCCTGGTAACCCTTTAGTTCAAGGCACCTTCGGTAATCCTATAGAATTTGATGGAACAATTCTAACCATTGTCAAGACAAAGTATTTTGTTGAAAATGATGGGAACACCTATTACTTCGTACTTAACAGCCGGGCCAGTTTGGTTGACTACCTGTCTAAAAACATTCAGGTTGATCCGCTTAATTTTAATGCCAACACTATTCGAATTTCTTTTCGAGACCACAATGCGCTGAAGTCGCATGATATCGTTAATAAGATCGACTCGCTTTACATCATCTATAGCAATCAGCAAAAAAATCTTGCCAATAAGCAAAAAATAGATTGGCTTAATAATGAACTCGCTCAGGTAGAAAAAAGAATGGAGGGCTTTGAAGACTACTTCGAAACCTTTACACTTAAAAACAAAAGCAGCGATCTCAACCTGGATCTAAAAAGAACCATTACCGCTATTAATAAAGTGGACTCTCAGCGGTATGAATTAAATAAAAAACTAATTGAACTGAATTCACTTCTTGAAACAATTACTTCCGGGAAAGTGACTACAGCCAATCAACCCTACAAGTTTCTGCCTGAGTATATCAATAAGAGGCTTGAGGATCTTTATAAAATAACCCAGGAGCGCGGCAAACTCAGTTTAGCCTACAACGAAAACACATTTGCCTTTAAACAAAAGGAACAGGAACTAAAAGCTTTAAAAGATCAGGTGTTTTCTCAATTGACTGAAATAAAAAGGGAGTGGCTTACTTCGCTAGCCGAGTTGGGCCGAAGAAAAGATATTCTGGAAAGAGAGTTTGCGGAAATGCCTGATAAGAATACTCAGTTCTCAAAAAATCAGAGATACTATAAGCTTTATGAAGAATTTTATCTGTCGATGATGCAATCCAAAGCAGAATTTGAAATTGCACAGGCAGGTAGTACTCCCGATTTTAAAATTCTATCTCCGGCCACTTTACCTGAAGATCCTATTTCTCCAAAGCGATATTTGATTTTGGGTATTGGATTAGTGGCTGGCATTGTTTTGAATTTCTTCCTGATTGGAATTCTCTACCTGATCAACAACAAAATAACGAGTGCCAAGGAAGTAGAACGAGGCACTCAAATACCTCTGTTAGGGGTGATCCCAACCTCGTTTCATACCCCGGAAACAATCTTTCATGTGATTGATAATCCAAAGTCCGTGGTGAGCGAAGCCATTCGAACCCTGCGAACTAATCTTGAGTTCTTTAACTCGGGAAGTAAAAGTAAAGTGATCACTATATCCTCAACTATTTCAGGAGAAGGAAAATCCTTTTTGGCTATGAACCTTGGTGGAGTACTTGCCCTGTCGAGAAAGAAAGTTGTGCTACTTGATCTTGATATGCGCAAGCCAAAAAATGAAAGGTATCCGGCTGGCAATGATTCAAGCAAAGGCATGAGCACTATTCTGATCAAAAAGAATGTGTGGGCTGATTGTGTTACCAAAACTTCGTTGGAAAATTTTGATTTCATTCCTTCTGGGCCGCATCCTCCCAATCCATCTGAATTGCTTTTGAATGGAGAATTCACAGATCTCATTGAAGATCTTAAAAAAGTGTACGACTATGTTGTCATTGACACGCCCCCGGTAGGGCTGGTTACCGATGGCATTATGGCCATGAAGCGATCGGATTTATCGATCTATGTGTTCCGGGCAAATTATTCCAGAAAAGATTTCATGGATAACTTGCTTCGGATAATAACCATTAACAAGGTAAGTCATGTTTCTACGGTTCTGAACGCTATGCCTGTTAACAACGACTATTATGGCTATGGCTACTATGAAGACCGCACACCCATGAAAGGACGTTGGAAAAAATTACTTCGCTTCAAGTGATTTCATTCTTTCGATCTAAAAAGTCGTTCCAAAACCCACTGCAAACAGATATGCACTCCCATCTGCTGGCGGGATTGGATGATGGCGTAAAAACCCATGAAGAATCTATTGAGCTGATTCATCATTTCCACCAACTGGGCTATCGCAAGTTGATCACTACGCCTCATATCATGAGTGACTATTACAGAAACGAACCGGAACAGATTAAACGGAAACTGAATGAGTTGAACGATCTTGTATTAAAGGAAAATATTCCAATAAAAATCGAAGCCTCGGCTGAGTATTACCTCGATGAAGAGTTAATGAGAAAAATAGAGACACGGGAATCCCTGTTGACTTTTGGAAAGTCCCACTTTCTTTTCGAAACCAATTTTCTCAACGAACCTTATCAACTAAAAGATTTCATATTCAAAGCAATCACGCAAGGATATAAACCCATCCTCGCACACCCGGAACGATATGAATATATGACCATGGAAAAAGTAGAGGAGTTGCGCGATCGGGGTGTATTACTTCAAATCAACATTCCTTCCATCATTGGATATTATTCCAAACCTATTCAACGATTTGCGATCAAACTCATTGAAAAAGGATGGGTAGATCTGCTAGGTAGTGATTGTCATAATTTACTTTATATGAATTTGCTGGAAAAAGCTATACAGGACAAAAACTTTAGAAAAGCTGTAGATTTACCACTTCTTAATAACAGCCTCTGATTCATGATTGCAATAACCGGTGCCAACGGACTTTTAGGCAGCTACCTATTACGCAAGTTGGTAAGTGAACAGGTTCCTGTTATAGCGCTTCGAAGAAAGGACAGTGATCTTTCACAAATAAAAGACCTGAATCAAGTCATCTGGCGCGAGGTAGATATTTTAAATCCGGTTTCGCTTCAAGAAGCTTTTAAAGATATTACAACAGTTATCCATACAGCTGCCCATGTTTCATTCAACCCCCGGTTGATAAAAAAAATAATGGAGGTGAATGTAGAAGGGACTCAAAATGTAGTGAATGCATGCCTTTCCATGCGCATTCCAAGATTAATACATATTAGTTCTGTTGCCGCTTTAGGTAGAAAAAAAGGAATTATTGAAATTGATGAAACTGCCCGGTGGATTGAAAGCGATCTGAATTCGGATTATGCAAAATCAAAATACCTGGCTGAATTGGAAGCCTGGCGTGGAGCTGAAGAAGGCCTTTCCGTATCCATGATTAATCCTTCGGTTATATTGGCTCCTACGGATTGGTCAAAGAGCAGTGCCCAATTGTTTCAATATGTATGGAAAGAAAAACGATTTTATTCCGATACAAAAATCAACTATGTCGATGTGCGCGATGTAGTTGAAATCGTGTGGCAGGTTTATAGTAGAAATATTTCAGGAGAGAAATTTATTGCCAACGCGGGTTCGATTCAGATTAAAATCTTGTTTGATCAGATTGCTGCGCGATTCCAAAAAAAACCGCCCTCTATTAGAATCAACCCACTCATACTAGGTACGGCTGCCATTTTGGAAGAGTTGCGTTCACGACTGGTGAGTAGCGAACCCCTAATTACGCGACAATCAGCAAAAGTGACAAAAGAAAGTTTTTACTTTCAGAATCATAAAGCCATCAAGCAATTAGAGGTTTCCTTTAGAAATCTTGATGAAACACTTGACTGGTGCTGTCAGCATTATTTGCAGGCTTATACTACAAACAAATAAAAAGAACAAGGTTGCCTTAGGATAATTATTACCTGAAATTTGCCACCAGAATTTTAGGAAAAGACAATTTTGTCTATCTTAGGAAAACCTTTTAGCGGATGGCCCAGGAATTCAGAAAGCGACAGGAAGAGGAGGAGCTGATCAAGCGGTATGAAGAGAATCTCAAACATAATCATGGCGAGTTCTTCGATATCGATTCGTACGAAACAATCATCGGTTATTATCTTGAGAAAAGTAAATTCAAACGTGCGCTTACTGCGGTAGATCAAGCTATTGATCAATATCCTTTCTCCACAGAATTATTAACTGTTAAGGCTCAGATTTTTACCAACCTTGAACGTTATGAAGAAGCTCTCGAGCTTCTGGAGCGATCCAGAAATCTTCACCCACACGACTTAGAAGTTTACTTATCCATTGGCTCTATACTTTCTTTGCAGGGAAAATATGAAGAGGCAATTGCTCTCTACGAAGAAACACTTGCCTTTGCTGAAGAAGAGCAGGATGAAATTTATTATAACATCGGCCTCGCCTATCAAAGCATGGAAAAGTATGAGCAGGCCATTGAGATGTATAAAAAATCTATTGAGGAAAATATCAGCCACGAGGGTTCTTTATATGAACTTGCCTTCTGCCTGGATGTAGTCGGCCAATTAGAAGGTAGTCTCTCCTATTACAAGAAATTTATTGACGAAGATCCATACTCTGGAGCTGCCTGGTATAATTTAGGAATTGTATGCAACAAGTTGGAGCGCTTCCAGGAAGCAATCGAAGCCTACGAGTTTGCTATTGCAATTGATGAGAATTTTGCTTCTGCCCACTTTAACATGGGGAATTCATTCATGAACCTGGAGCAGTACGAAAAGGCATTGGAAGAATTTCGCAAAACTATTGAGATAGAAGGCCCTAGCCCGGAAGTGTATTGTTGCATGGGAGCCGCCTATGAAAACTTGCAACAGTATGACTTAGGTTTGAAATATTTTCAAAAGTCATCTAAACTTGATCCGTTATATGATGAGGCTTGGTTTGGCGCTGGTAGTTGCCTTGAAAAACAGGAAAAGTGGTATCAGGCTCTTCACTTCTTCAACAAGGCAATCAAGATAAACACCCATAACGCAGAATATTGGAAAGCAGCCGCCCACGCTGAGTTTAAAATTGGCAATACGATTTCCAGCATGAGTGCGTATGAAGAAGCAAGCTTGTTGGGGCCCGATGACAAAGAAGTTTGGCTAAACTGGTCATTTATCTATTACGAACAAGGCGAACATCAGAAAGCCATTGAAGTACTGCTTCAGGGAATGGAAGAAATTCCTGACGAATCTGAGTTTTTTTATCGAATGACAGTTTACCTGATCGAATCAGGTCAGTTTAAAGAAGCACTGAATTATCTTGAAAATGCATTAATTTTGGACTTTAAAGGCCATGAAGTCTTATATGACTTCTTTCCAAAAATTGAAACGCAAAAGGCCTTGCAAAAAATTATTGATCAGTTTAGAAAAGACAACCCCTAATGAATTACAATCTTACAAACCTGCCTGAGCGAACTGTAAAGCCCAGGCAAATGGGTTTCACCATGGCCATGGATAAAGGCCTGAGCGTACGGGAAGCAGAAGATTTTATGAGTATTTCTGCCGACCACGTAGATATTGTTAAGCTGGGCTGGGCAACATCCTATGTTACTCCCAACCTAAAAGAGAAATTGAAAGTTTATAAGGATGCTGGAATTCCCACCTACTTTGGAGGCACCTTGTTTGAGGCTTTTATTATACGCGATCAATTTGACGATTACCGTAAAGTGTTGGACAAATATGATATGTCCTTTGCCGAGGTTTCCGATGGATCTATTGATCTTGATCACGATAAGAAATTAGATTATATCCGCAGGCTTTCAGAGCAAGTTACTGTCCTCTCCGAAGTGGGTTCTAAAGATGCTGATAAGATTATACCGCCTTACCAGTGGATTGAATTGATGCAAACGGAATTAGATGCAGGTGCCTGGAAAGTAATTGGCGAAGCCCGTGAAGGTGGTAACGTTGGACTATTCCGTTCGTCAGGTGAGGTTCGTTCCGGTTTGGTTCAGGAAATATTAACCAAAATTCCTTTTGAGCGAATCATCTGGGAAGCTCCTCAAAAAGCACAACAAGTGTGGTTCATCAAGTTATTAGGAACCAATGTGAATTTAGGGAACATCGCACCAAATGAAGTCATTCCATTGGAAACAATTCGGTTAGGTTTGCGTGGAGATACATTTCTTCATTTTCTTGGCCTCGAAAGAAAAAAAGACAATACGACTCCTCCCTTCTACGCTGATTAATTCTTGAGAACTACTAAAGATTATTTTCTACTTTACCTTAAGGGCATCAGCATGGGTGCGGCTGATGTCGTTCCTGGGGTATCGGGTGGCACAGTGGCATTCATTACGGGAATTTATGAAGAACTAATTAACTCCCTTAAATCGATTGATGTACAATCAATTCGATTGCTGACTCAATTTAAGATTGCAGAGTTCTGGAAAAAAATCAATGGTAGTTTTCTGGTTGTCCTTTTGAGTGGAATTGTAACAAGTCTTATTTCGCTAGCCAGGTTAATGACTTATCTGCTAGATAACCACCCCATCTTAATCTGGTCCTTCTTCTTCGGACTTATCCTCGTTTCGGCACCGCTTATAATGCGGGATATTACTAGATGGACTTTGGGCACTGTAGTCTCATTTATTGCTGGGATTATTATTGCTTATCTCATTACTGTAATTTCACCTACTGAAACTCCGACCAATCTTCCGTTTATATTCTTTTGCGGAGCGCTTGCCATCTGTGCGATGATTTTGCCTGGAATTTCCGGAGCGTTTATTTTATTGCTCATTGGCAAGTACGAATATATGATCACAGCCCTGATCGAACTGAATATTCCAGTAATCCTGGTTTTCGTTTTGGGCTGTTTTCTGGGCCTACTGGGCTTTTCCCGATTTTTAAGTTGGATTCTGACACATTATCGTTTTCCTACATTAGCTTTGTTGGCCGGCTTTATGATAGGATCGCTAAACAAAGTATGGCCCTGGAAACAAGTTATTTCATTCAGGCTTAATCATGAAGGCATGCAAGTGCCCGCGTTTGATAAAAGTATTTTGCCTTGGGATTATTTTTCTAAAACCGGACAAGACCCTCAAGTATTCAAAGCCATCTTGTGTGCCGCCCTTGGAGTTTTCTTAGTAGTAGCCATTGAAAAAACTGCGGCTATGTTAAAAACAAAATCGTAAATCATGGAAAAGAAATTTGGTCTTATAGGAGCAACGGTTAGTCATTCATTTTCAAAATCTTATTTCGATGAGAAGTTCTTCAGGGAAGGGCTCCGTGACTATCACTATGACTTATATTCTTTACCAAATATCGATGGGTTAAAGAAACTGCTGGATGAAAATCCCGAGTTGGCCGGGCTTAATGTAACGATCCCCTACAAAGAACAAGTGATTAAATTCCTGAGCGACATTGATTCAGATGCCCGCAAAATCGGAGCTGTGAATGTGATCAAAATTCAGGAAGGAAAATTAACAGGATTCAACACTGATAGCGATGCCTTTTATGAATCACTTGAAAAGTGGTTTCCTGCCACAAAGAACCCAAAAGCCCTGATCTTAGGAACCGGTGGTTCCTCCAAAGCCGTGCAACAGGCACTTAAAAAACTGTCAATTTCATTCGAATTGGTTTCGCGCGAAAAAGAAAAGGGTCAACACACCTACGAAAGTCTTGAAAAAGACGGTACGCCAATATCCAATGCAAATTTGATTATCAACACGAGCCCTTTGGGGATGTCGCCCAATACAAACACCTGCCCTCCGATTGATTATGACTTGCTTACTCCAGATCATTATATATATGATTTGATCTACAATCCAGCCCGTACCCTTTTCCTGCAAAAGGCTGAAATGCGCAACGCACACATTAAGAACGGCTTGGAAATGCTTCATATTCAGGCAGAAAAGTCCTGGGCTATCTGGAATAACTGATTAGCAACTTTTCATCGGTAAAAACAGTTAATGGTTATTTGAATAACTGTTAACTTTCCCATTCATGGATTTTAAACTTAATAGCGAGTACGAACCCACCGGAGATCAGCCCAAAGCCATTGAGAAATTGGTCCAAGGATTAAACGAGGGTGAAGGCCAACAGACCTTGTTGGGCGTAACCGGCTCTGGAAAAACGTTTACCATTGCCAACGTAATTGCTCAGACTAACCGACCTACACTCGTTCTAAGCCATAATAAAACACTTGCCGCCCAGCTTTACGGAGAGTTTAAACAGTTCTTTCCTGAAAATGCGGTTGAGTACTTTATCTCTTATTACGACTACTATCAGCCTGAAGCATTCATTCCATCATCTAACTTATATATAGAAAAAGATCTTTCCATCAACGAGGAAATTGAAAAACTGCGCCTCAGTGCCACTTCTTCGTTACTTAGCGGACGCAGAGATGTAATTGTGGTGGCCTCTGTTTCGTGTATTTATGGTATTGGAAATCCTGAAGAATTTGGGAAAAACAGAATACAATTAAGGGTGGGAGAAATTATTCCGCGCAATAAACTACTTTTTGGTTTGGTGGACATCTTATACCATCGAACAGAAGTTGATTTCAAGCGTGGAACCTTCCGGGTAAAAGGAGATACGGTAGATATTTTTCTTGCTTATGCTGATTATGCACTCCGCATTTATTTTTTTGGCGATGAGATTGAAGCTATTCAGTTGATCGATCCTATTTCAGGTAAAAAGATTTCTGATGAAAAAACTGCGGTCATCTTTCCTGCCAATTTGTTTGTTACTGCGAAAGACCAACTACAAACCGCCATTCACGAAATTCAGGATGACATGGTGTTGCAGGTAAAGATGTTCGACTCGGAAAGAAAACACCTGGAATCAAAGCGATTGAAGGAACGCACGGAGTTTGATCTGGAGATGATGCGCGAACTGGGATATTGTAGTGGTATAGAAAACTATTCGCGTTATTTTGACAGGCGGGCAGCGGGTGCCCGTCCTTTTTGTTTGATTGATTATTTCCCAAATGATTTCCTGATGGTAATCGATGAGAGCCACGTAACTGTACCGCAGGTTAGAGCGATGTGGGGGGGCGATCGTTCGCGCAAAGCGAATCTGGTTGATTATGGATTTCGTTTACCCTCTGCTTTAGATAACCGTCCTCTTACGTTTAACGAATTTGAAGCTTTATTGGGCCAGGTGATTTATGTAAGCGCCACTCCATCGGAATATGAACTTAGGAAATCAGAAGGTGTGGTTGTCGAACAACTCATTCGCCCTACCGGATTACTCGATCCACAAATTGATGTAAGGCCAAGTAGAAACCAGATTGACGACCTTTTTGAAGAAATAGATGAACGTGTTAAGAAAAAAGAACGCGTTCTGGTAACCACACTTACAAAACGCATGGCGGAAGAGCTCACCAAATTTATGGGACGGGCTAACATAAAATGCCGGTACATACACTCCGAAGTTGCAACGCTTGATCGCGTGGAAATTTTAAGAGAATTGCGTTTAGGTGTGTTTGATGTGCTGGTGGGTGTTAATCTCTTGCGCGAAGGTCTCGACTTGCCTGAAGTATCACTTGTAGCTATCATGGATGCAGATAAGGAAGGATTTCTTCGCAATCAGCGATCATTGGTTCAAACGATCGGACGTGCGGCCAGAAATGAAAATGGCCGGGTGATCATGTATGCAGATCGGATTACAGACTCCATGCAAATGGCTATTGAGGAAACTGATCGCAGAAGAAAAATTCAGACTGATTACAACCTGGCCCACGGCATTGTACCAAAGACAATTATTAAATCTAAAGATTCGATTCTCGGGCAAACTAAAGTTGCTGATTCGAAGAAAATGACTAAACGTTACTACATTGAAGAAGAAGAAAAGTCATTGGCTGCTGATCCCGTAGTGGCCTACTTATCAAAAGAAGAACTTGAAAAGATGGCAGACCGAACGCGCAAAGCCATGGAGAAGGCCGCAAAAGAGCTTGAATTTATGGAAGCAGCCCGCTTGCGTGATGAATACCTGGCTATCCAGAAAATGATTGAAGACAAAAAATAATTCTCAATTGCTATCATGAAACACATATTAGGCCTTGCCATTTTAGTAATGATTTCTTTAACAACTCAGGCACAAAGCAGTAGCGATTTTATGATCAGTGGCGGCCTGGATCTTATCAAAACAGATTTCAACAATCCTTTTGAAAAAGCTCAAATTGGTTTAGAAGCAAATTACTTTGTAGTTCGGAATTTCTCGGCAGGTGCAGGAGTAGAGATCTGGACTGATCAAAAAAGTTCTTTTGTAATGGGTGCCCGTTGGTATCCTATGGACCATGTGTTTGTTCGCTTTCGCGGATTGATAGGAGCTAACGATGCAGCCGTGGGTGGTGGATGGGCCAAACCTCTGAACGAAAACTGGCGCTTCGAGGCTATAGGTGACTTTTTTTTCGGTCGAACCGAGTTTGCTGTTCGGGCCGGAGTTAGCTATATAATTAAAAAGAAGTAACACAATGTCGTCTCGAAAAAAAATTCAGGAACTGGTCGGGCAGTTTACCAAAGTGTACAGTGAATCGCCATGGTACGGAGACTCCATTCTCGGAATCATTAATCGGGTTACTGATGATGCGGCTTTTTGGCAACCCAATAAAAATGCTCACTCCATTGCGCAAATAGTTTGGCACATGATCTACTGGCGCCAAGCCTTAATTAAAAGATTGGAAGGGGATAGTGTTTATAAACCATCTATGAAGAGTGAAGATAATTGGAGCAATGATGGAAAATTAAAAACCACCAGCTGGAAAAATATTAAAGAACTGCTCACAGAATCGCAGGAAAAACTAACCACTCTTTTGGATAAACAAGATGATTCTCTGCTGGACAAAGCCTATACTGAAAAAGCTACCTACGAAGAATTAATTACAGGAATTTTCCAGCATGATCTTTACCATCTGGGTCAGATAGCGTATCTCAAAAGTATCCATTCCAGCAAATAAAAAAAGGGCTGCGTTTCCACAGCCCTCAAGTCAATTTCAATAAGATCCTATTTTGCGGCAAAGCGCTTAGCCGCCTCGCTCCAGTTCACAACATTCCAGAAAGCTGCACAATAATCAGGTCTGCGATTTTGGTAAATCAAATAGTAGGCATGCTCCCATACATCCAATCCTAATATAGGTGTGCCTTTTACTTCAGCTACGTCCATCAAAGGATTATCCTGATTAGGGGTTGAGGTAATGGCCAGTTTAC
>JBEBJH010000113.1:0-14769 GCA_040079965.1 Cyclobacteriaceae bacterium | reverse complement strand
TTACTTTTCAATGGATACTCAATAACGAGTATTGATGAAATATCATTTAGATATATCTTCAAGAAAAATTCAGAATATTGTGCTCGAAACATTATTAAAAATTTTGATGGAAGAACTAATGAATTCAAAATTTTAGTAAAATATTGGAAGGAGTCAAAGGAGATGGAAGGAATTGTTTCCTATTTGAAAAAATCAAATATTGAATTCAATTTTGTGACACATCAACAAGTAAAAAATGATTTAATAAAAATAAAGGACTTTGGATTAAAGGAGGATGAAGAATTACTTGAAATAAAACACGCTGACATTGATCCTCACAATTTCATCCGTGAAATATATGATAAGGGATTGAAAACGTATGTTCAATCTGCTGATCGTTTAGATCTGTCATATTTTACAAATTTCTTGGGAAATGTTTACTGGAGATTCTCTAAGGCAATTGGTGATAAAACGCATTCTTATAATTCAACTAATATTGATCTTGATCCTATAAACGTCCCAAATAGGGGTAGCACATTAAGATACACATTAGCTAGATATACTTACGAGTGGGAGAAACCATATCATGAAACTGAGAAACTCCCATACATTGATGAACTCGCTCAGGCAACCTACTTTTACAATCTAGCTCTAGGATCTAAATCAATCGAAAACTCATTGTTCTTACTTTGGACCGCACTTGAAACACTTGTGCCGTATAGACTTCACAAGAGTGATATTGATAATGTTCAACACTTCGTGGCGTCATCGTTAGGATTTGGCTCTGTATCGAGGGAGTTAGCTTCCTTTGTTGTCCGATTAACTGAAACAAATAAGCTTAATTCTAACTGCTTTAAAGAGTTTGATATTAAGACCCAATTTTTCAATCATTCCGTTTCTAGCTTAAGCAAGTGGGCACAATGGTTATCAAAAAAGCCCATTAATAGTGAAAAGGATCCCTATGATAGTATTAAACCTGTTTCGAATTTGCTTTGTAAGGAATACTGTAGGTTAAACGATATCTATTCTGGGAATCATCAAGTTCACAAGACAGCCAAGTATCTTTCAGACAAAATTGAATCTTCGGAATTATCCATAAAGCATCAATTAGATCGAATATACTTGCATAGAAATCAAATTGTACATAGCGGTATGTTTCTTACTGAGTACTCCAACTTATGGTCCCATCTTGAGTGGTATTGTGGTAAATTATTAGCATACGCATATTTGAGATTTCTTGATAATAAAGAAACCGATCTATCAATAGAGCAGATATTTATGGAGTTAGAAACCGACTCTCAATTGATAAAAAGTATCATTAAGAATCACTCGGATAAACCTCTAAAGGATCTTGAGAAATATTATCATATTATATTTAATCATTCATGGCAATCATTCTAAATGCTACGCCAAACATATTGAGGATGATTTGTTGGTATTGATGGTTATCAACTGGTTTTACAGATGGCGAGATATAGTTCCAGACAAGTTTTTGACACAAGTAATTACGAATTCGTGATTGAGGTAAACTTACAGTTAGAATCATTTAGGGAGTACATTAAACTTACTGAAAGCACAATTGAGATCGAATTGAAGCAACGAATAGAGCATTATAATAAATTCCTAAGAGAAGGTAATGAGGAAGAAATAAGAGAGTTTTATAACTATGAAGATCACGAAATTAGAGAACAGACCCATCAGCTTTTTTTTAATTCGTTGTTCATCTCCATATATTCTTTTCTTGAAAAGAAGATGTTGCAACTTTGTAAACTGGCAGAAAGTAAGCAATTAATAAAAGTAAGAGACTTAAGTGACGATGGGATAGTTAAGTATAGAAAATATTTAACAAAGATTCTTTGTATTAATTTGGATGAAGTGAATATTCAATGGGATCTCTTTATGAGGTATAAAGTACTCAGAAATTTATTAGTTCATACATCGACAAACACTATTGACTTTGAAAAGAGTAATTTGCAAAAGATTGTAACCCTGAGATCAATTGATGGATTAATTGTTGAAGATAGAGAAGGATTCGTTGAGTTTGAAATTAGAAATAAGCAACTGCTTTTAGACTTCTGTTCAGCAATAGGAATATTTCTAAAGCATGTTCACTATGAAAAACATTAAATGTCAGCCCTTGGTTAACAAACCTTCGCCCTTGTGATGTTCTTCACCAACAAGTATGAGTATGATAGAATAATTTAAAGCTATTGCTATAAAAAAGAGCCTGATGAAGGATGGACAAGCCATTTTGGTTCCAAAGGAGAAAGTTTTATTTTAATAAAGTTCTAATGTTTAGTGATCCTGATTGGTCCTATATAATTACGGTAGGGAGTATATTTCTTTCTCTAATATCACTGATATTGTCAGTTAAATTTCCATCTGAGATTGACTTTATGCTGGTTTCTTGGAAGACCATCCTTAAGAAGTTTGGTGGGGAAAAAGAGCAAAATTGTTTGGTATTAATTTTTCAAAATGTTGGTAAGCAAGTCATCCTGCGTAAGGATCTTCCTGCAAATATTATGATTAAATTATATAATGTGGGGGCAATCAATATGGTAATAACCGAAACAAATTGTAAGTACAATAAAGTCGAATATAGCATAGTAAATGATGAAGTTGGATTTTCATTTGACTTCATTGAATCTAAGAAATATGTAAAAATCAGTATTCTTTACGCTGGTATTGTAAATGAAGTTAGAGTTTGGGGCAAAGTGATAGGTGGTGATGAATTTGACCATAGAATTGAAGCGAACGCGAAATGGCATCAGTATTTTGTTGGTAAGAAGGAGAATGACGCTCGAGTTTTTGTATTTCCGTTAATTAGTGTTTCAGTGTTTTTGATTCAATTGGAGATTTTTAAACGGATGTTCCATCTCAATTATCAAGAAATTTATTCTGAACTTCTTAAATTCAACCGACTATCGGTTTTTATAATCTTTTTAATCTTCGTGATTGTTCTAATAAGTATAAGCTTCGGCTCATCAATTAAGAATTTATTCCTTCCTTTTGCGGTTTTTGTGAGAAAAGAAAAGAATTGGTATAAAAAATAGGAAATTTATTACCTCCGTTATCGTTGGTATAGGTTGTTGTTGGTCGCGTTTGGTTGTTGTTGGTCGCCTGACCAACAGCTTATTTAAAACCCCTCGCCCATGTTGGTGTTCTTCACCAACATGCTCCTTCCCAGCGGAGTCTCCGCCCCAGGACTCCGTGTATCGCAGCGGCTCCGAAGCGGGAGACACTGCTTGGAATTATAGATTGTTCGGATGCTTAGTATGACTCGGGTCTGTACAACGAACCGTGTGACTCTATAAACACTACCTACCGTGTCGACACTGCCCGGAATTAAGTATCACCGTACCGAAGTAATTTGGTTGGTGAGAACACCAACCAAGGGCAAATAGATTTTCAGATTCAGCGGACTACATAATGTCAGGAAGGCATGTTGAAAAAAAAAGGAGAAGAATTGTGTTAAAATCGGCTTTGGATCCCTCATCTGTGGGTTTCTCCTCCAGCTTATCTAATTGATTTTCAGCAACTAAGCCATTAATACTATTTTGTCCTGCTTATAATTGCTAAATAATTTAGCATTTGTTTACTTTGGCAATGGGTACAGCAAAGATGCAGCGGGAAGAGAGGAGGAAAACAGAGGAGCTTAGGTCAATTATGCCTAATGAACTCAGGGAGGTGTTTGAGGAGGAGGATATTGAAAAGACCTGGGAGTACTTGTACAAAACATTCCACTTCAATATTTCGAAATGGAAGGTTGAATATAAAGCATACTTAATGGAAAGCCCCAGAGGTATAACTCAGATGGAAGCATTTGCAAGATTCGGTCGTGCTAATTTTCAAAAGCCAATAGACTTCATTTTGAAGAGAAACTTAGATTACTCAGAGACATGGTTCAACCTATTAAAATTCATTGTAAAAGATAAGTTGAAGGAAAAGAGAAAAGAGTCAAGATATAGATCATAAAACATATGCCTAAGATACCGTTATACCTACCATTCATAGTTCAACCAAAAATAAGAATACACTATCAAGATAGATGTGTGGAAGGTTCAAATGGATTTTCAACTATTAAGGAGTTTGTTGAATTTTTAAATGATAATCCAGAAATAGCCAAAGCATTGGGATATGTTCCAAAAAGAAAATAATAAAACAAAGACCTTATGAAAACTTCAATTGAGATGGTTGAGATTTCGAGATTACGGAATTACTTGAATCCAAACTATTTGGATTATTACAATCCAGAAGATGTTGCATTCATGTTAATGGCTTTAACCGCAATGAGTGCTAAATATGAAATTCTTGGGTTTATTAACCCTCATTTGAATGGAGGACAAATGACCATAAGGTTTTTAATCGAACCATGTAATAATGCTGTTAACCAAGGATATGATCTTAGAGGTTTATTTGAGTTTATGAAAGGTATAATTGAAATAGATGAAATCAAGAAAACAGAATTCCAATCATATGTTGATGATATTTCTGATTTGTTTAATTTAGGTGGTGGTTTTGAAGATGAAGATGAAGATTTGCCTATTAACAACGAAATGGAAATCTATAAAGATTAAAAGCAAATAATATGTGCTACCACGATTCAAAGGACTTTAAGAATGAAGATTTAGAAGTCTACTATGACTACAAAAGAATTTATGGTGATCTGGCAGAGGAAGAATTTGAAAAGCAGTGGGGTAACGGTTACTACCATGAGAATGGATTTGATTTTCATGCCTCCCCGGTAATGGTAGACAAAGAAACCATAGGACTCTTTAACTGGGGATTGATACCTTGGTTTACCAAATCAATGGAAGATGCCCGATTGTTAAGAATCAAGACCCTCAATTGTATTAGTGAGGAGATGTTTGAAAAGCCTTCATATAGAGACTCAGTTAAGGATGGCAAGCGTTGTTTGATCCCCATGACAGGTTTCTTTGAATGGAAGTGGCAAGATTCAAAGGGCAAGGAAAAAACACCCTACTACATACATTTGAAAGGGCAGAAAATATTCAGTGTTGCTGGACTTTATTCAACCTGGCATGACAAAGCAACTGGCACAGATTATAATACTTATACCATTCTCACTACTAAGGCTAATCCATTGATGGAGGAAATTCATAACAGCAAGAAGAGGATGCCTGTTATCATTCCCAGGGAGTATGAAAAGGATTGGTTAAGTCTTAATCTTTCCAGAGAAGATGTATTAGCCCTCTGCCAACCATTTGATTCAAGCAGGATGGATGCTTACCCGATAAGTAAGCTGATTACTAATCGTAAGGAAGATTCAAACGTTCCAAAAGTTTTAGATAGGGTTGAATGCGATCGACTTTTCTAATGGGGTATTATTCAAAAAGCTCGTTTGCGTCTGCACTTAAAGCCTGAAGGATTGCGTAATCCGTCCCCGGAACTCCGCATCGCCGCGGCCCCGAAGCGGTGCCACTGCCTGGAATCGGGTGATTTATCAAAGGGGATTGCGTAATTGCTATTGATTAATAAGGGGATAGGCCAATGGCTTGTATCTAATTGTTGAGTGCAATGGCCTACTCCGTGGATAAATTAGGTAAAGACGACAAATGAAATGACTAAGAGATTATTAATAATATTTCTGCTTGTCGGACAATTTAGTGTGACATCTTGGTCACAGAAATTTGACGGACTAAAAATCGAAGGAAACAAAATTGTATTTAATGATGGATATGCCTTTCAGACAAATATCTACGACCTAGGTTACATTGGACAACTTAAAGCTTCGAATAAAAAACCATTCTTAATCCTGACTGGTGTACAATGTGACTCTTGTGACGCAGCAGTTTCAATTTACATTGCTAGCCCTTCGGATGGACCATTAAAAACTGAGGACAAACAAGAGAGATATGGTTTACCTGGACGAGTCCGAACTTACGACACAGACGAATTAATTTATGAGGGCCGAGCATTTTGGGGAGAAGTGATTCCTAAAAAGTTTGGGGTTATTTGGTTTCAAAAGGAATTGACCGAAAAAAAAGAATGGGTTGAATCAGTATTTTTTGCAGAGTTGGTAAACGACAACATTGACGGACAACTTATCAAGGCGGACATGAAATTAACTTTATCGCAAGTTGACAAAGGAAAAGCTTGGGAGATAAAAGGTGGAGACATGACTAGTGAACCATAACTTAGAGTAGAGAAGGCCACAGCCTCCTTCCCAGCAGAGTATCCGCCACGGGCCTCCGCGTAGTATTATCAAACCCGCATTATGCTAACCAGGCAACTTTTACATTTCGTTAATATTTTTTAACAATTCCTATACTAAAGCCAGGCACAAAGACTTGTAGCTTTGTTGGAGTTGATAAGTAAACCCACAAAAAATATGAAAAAAGTTATTTATGCGATGATCCTACCGCTTGTTGTGGTAAGCGGGCTAGTATTTGCTAATCACGAAATCAAAAATGAACCTTCTAAAAAATCAACCCTAAAGCCCCTCTCTGCTGCTGAAATGAAAGCCGCATTGAAAAAATGGGAAGCTACGCCTGATGGTATAAAGTTCAAAAAATGGAAAGCGTCTCCCGAAGGTCAAAAAGTGCTTGCCGGTGCTGCTAAAATAAGGAATCATATAAGTGATTCTACCAATATGGAGGCTGTTGTAACCTCTCTTTCTCTTCCGCCAGGCTCACGATTAGGTTTCGGAGTGATGGTCAGGATTAATGGTGACGATTATATTCTTAGTTTTGGGCCGGAAAAATCTAAAGAATTTCAGCAATTGCATAGCCTGAAAGTTAACGACAAAATTATTATAAGAAGCCATGTTGTATCGTACGCGCCCAAGTATTCATATCCAATAGTATCGGGGGACTATGTAGAACGAGATAGTAAAATAATTTATAAACGTGCCCCTCGCAAAGGCGGCTGCTGAGTAAAGTTAGGATGCAAAGACCTTTACGGACTTTAAAAGTAAAGAGGATCAGAAGTAATGTGTAGACCTCTTCCCAGCGGAGTCTCCGCCCCGGGACTCCGCGTATTATTATCGCAGCGTCCCCGAAACGGGAGACAGTGCCTGGAATTTGGTGACGCACGAAACAGGATTGAAATGATTTGTTTAGGCGGCCCGGGGAAATCCCCGTTGTGGGGGAAAAAGGATTTGGTGAAATTGCTGTGGTTAATAAAGGTGATATAGGCAATTGCTTATATCTGATTGTTAGCGGTAAGCCCTCGAACAATAGATTACTATGAGACAAATTTTTTACTACCTGACAATAAGTTTAATTCTGACCTCTTGCAACAAGACAAAAGAGACTGGAGAACTTATCAAGTATGGTTCAAACAAAGGAAAATACTTAACCATACACGACACAAAGATTTACTATGAGGAGTACGGTAACGGGACACCTTTACTACTTCTTCACCAAGGACTTGGTTCAATAGAAAATCTAAGTGACATTATTCCGGAGTTATCAAGACATTTCAGAGTAATAGCGCCAGACGCTCCAGGACATGGACGGTCTGAGCAAGCCGACAGTTTGAGTGGAGACTTATTGGCAGAATACTGTTCCGCTATTATTGACGAGCTTCAATTGGACAGTGTTTATGTTATGGGTTGGAGTATGGGCGGGAATACATCCCTGCTACTTGCGGCAAACAGACCGGACAAAGTAAAGAAAGTTGTAAGTGGTGGTTCAAATACAAAATCAAGTGGATTAACTCAAGAAGGGCTGGACTTGTTAAAAGAATACACTGTAGAGGCTGTAATAGATGACAAGGAATGGCTCGAACATTATCAGAGTATGAATCCTCAGCCCGACAAATGGGTTAAGTTTTGGGAGGACACTCAAAAAATGTGGTCAAGAGAAATTAAAATTCCGGACGACAAACTCTCAAGTATTGACATTCCTGTACTCATTATTCGTGGTGACCAAGATATGATAAGATTAGAACATAGTGTTGAACTATTCAGATCACTTAAAAAAGGCCAATTATGCATTTATCCAAATGTCGGACACGGGATGCCTGAATTGAAAAGTGAGATGTTGTGTAAAATAGCAATTGACTTCTTTAAAGAGAGCCAAGACAACGGGGCAAGCCGCTAACAAAAGTCTATAAGCCATTTGCCTTCTTTTGTTTATTTTCCCTTCCCAGCGGAGTCTCCGCCCCGCGACTCCGCGTATTAATATGGCAGCGTCCCCGAAACAAGACACTGCTAAGAATAGAGGCGGCCCGGGGAAATCCCCGTTGTGGGGGAAAAAGGATTTGGTGAAATTGCTGTGGTTAATAAGGTGATACAGGCAATTGCTTATCTAATTGTTGTGCGCCATGTTCAAGCCTAAAGTTATTGATGACTCTATAAAACTACACAAATGTCTAACCAAAATCCCCAAATTATTCCCATGCTTGCATACGAAGATGGAATTGCTGCACTGGATTGGCTGTGTAAAGTATTTGGCTTTTCCGAAAGAACTCGAATGCTAGACGATAAGGGCATACTTGCTCATGGAGAAATTACACTAGGAGATGGCGTTGTTATGTTAGCTTCTCCAACACCTGACTATCAAAGCCCAATACATCACCGCAAGGTTTGTGAAGACACTGCCAAATATTATAGCGTACCTTATATTATAAATGGTCTGCTAGTTTGTGTTGATGATGTTAAAGAACATTATAAAAAGTCCAAGGAGAATGGAGCAACAATACTTTCAGATTTAGAAGACGGTGGGCCTGGACTACGATATAGGGTAGAAGACTTAGAAGGTCATAGATGGATGTTTATTCAAAAATAATTCTGTGTTCGAACAATGTATAAGAAATGGCCCTGATAAGGAGGACTTTTTTTATTTTTGTTCGGGGCCACTTCTTATACATAGACGTTGGCTGCAAGGCCGTGGGACAAAAATTTACGCTTAGACTAAAAGACCTATGAAGGCAAAACGAATTTTAAGGACTCTTGTAATCTTGACTATTTTGAGTTCAACTATTGGGTGTGACCAGATTTCAAAAAACATTGTTCGACAAAGAATTGACGACAACGAACAAATAAGTTTGATTAATAACTATTTGACGTTAACAAAGGTTGAAAACACCGGTGCATTTTTAAGTGTTGGACATAATTTACCTGCACCAATAAAACTTTTACTCCTGACCATTTTACCTTTAATTGTACTCGGACTAGCTCTTTTCTATTTACTGACTAAAAGAGGCCTATTCAACTTGACAATGTTAGGAATCTGTTTAATGGTTGGTGGTGGAGTTGGTAATATTTACGACAGGCTTATTTATGGTTCCGTGACAGATTTTCTTCACATTGACTTTGTACTATTTCAAACTGGAATTTTCAACATGGCTGACGTTTCAATCATGACAGGAATGTTCGTGATCTTATTTGATTCATACTTTAAGCGGACAAAATTGGTTCATAAGAAGGTTGATAAATAAGGTGACGAGTGAACGGCCCAGCAAGATTGAGTTTGTTCGTAATGGAAAGGCAGTTTCAATTAATTACGTCATAAAAAATAAGCGAGATTACGAGAGAGTCAGTCAACTGGTTGATAGGATAGAAAAGAATCCAAATCTTCAAAGGAATCTGCGTAAGCTTTAACCTCAAAGATATTGCCTGATTGAATTGATTTATTGGAAACAGAATCGGTATACCATGACCCTGGAACAACTTACGAACGAGTTTGAGCTTGGAAGACCCCACCTGAAATCGTACCTGTTACGGATTACGGCAAGTGCTGAAGATGCAGAAGACATTGCGCAAGACACATTTATCAAAGCTTCACAAAAACTTCACACCTTTCGTGGTAATTCATCGGTTAAGACCTGGATTTTTACGATTGCATCAAATCTGGCAAAAGACAATTTGAGAGCAAAAAAACGTTGGACTGAGAACGTAACCGACATTTGCAAAGCGAAAGCGATTGCTAACCCAACCTACTTTGCTGACATGATGACGATACAGACCACTTCGCCCCACGGCCAATTTGAAGTCAGAGAACATATTACCTTTTGCCTCACGTGTATTTCAAAATCATTGCCCCTTGAACAGCAGATTTGTATTTTACTCAAGGAGATTTATGATTTTAAAGTTTCTGAAATCGCGCAGATACTCACGACCACAGAAGCCATGGTAAAATACTACCTGCATACCAGTCGGGCGAAAATGATAACTATTTTTGAAGGGCGCTGTGCCTTGATCAATAAAGAAGGCACGTGTCATCAATGTTCTGAGCTCAATGGCATTTTCAACCCGAAGCAAGACTTTGAAGTAGAAAAAAATAAAATAGAAATGGCCCGCGTGCTTGAAACTGGCGACAAAGAACACCTGTTAGACCTGCGCCTTCAATTAATGAAAGAAATTGACCCCTTTTCATCCAACGGTTCAGACTTTCAACTCCATCATCTGGCGCATAACAGAAAAATAATGGAGAATTATTCCGAAAGAAGTGCAGAATAGCCTATCGTTTTGGTTGGCGCAATCGTCAAAAGCTATATAAACAAAAAAGTATGACACCTGCATCAACCGGCAAAGCCGTAACAATCAAAAAAATGTTTAGCAGGGAAACTGCTATTAGTATTGACATTCAGGCAGACAAAAGCATCCTCTGGGCTTTGCTGACGAATGCCTCGGATTTTCCACGATGGAATTCAACGGTTATTTCCATTGAGGGAGAAATCAAACCCGGTGGGAAGATTCGACTAAAATCTACCCTTGACCCTAAGCGGGTATTTAAACTTTCTGTAAAAGAATTTGACGCAGATACCCGGTTGGTGTGGGGTGATGCCATGGGCCAACGCGTTTATACGTTAAAAAGCATTGGACAGAATTTGACACATTTTACAATGACAGAAAAAATAGGAGGACCCATCTTCCCATTGATAGCGAAAATGATACCCTCCTTTGATCAGTCTTTTGAGCACTATGCACGGGACTTAAAGAAGGAAGCCGAAGCAATTTCAAATACTAAATAGTTCACGTTAAAAAACCAGCATATGATGGAACATAAAATTGGAACGAAGGAAAAACCACGGGTATTGAAAACACCCTCGTTGACGAGTGAATATACCATGCACGTTGACCAAAAAGACGGTAAGGATGTATTGGTATGCACGGTAGGTAAAACCGTACTGCACTACAATCCTGATTGTATTGACGACTTACATAAAATGCTGAAAAAGCATGGTGACTGGATGGAGTTGGGAAGCGCAGACGAACAGAAACCAGCGAAGGAGGGAACTGTGGAAGCGTGGGGACGCTCAGAGAAAAATCCTGTTAAAGGTTGGTATGGATTAAAGAAAGGACTTCGTGGGCGATTTGGAATGTATATTCCGCCATTGATGGAAGCACTGGGGCTTGCGGAGGTTACACACGAACCAAAGGGAAATAAAATGAAAGCAAAATAGCTTACCACGGGAGAGATTTTCCCCCGCCCTGGTTCGTGTCGGCACGAAATAAGATTGAGTGATTTGTTAGAGATATAAGACATAGAGTCTTATATAATCATGTTGGCGGCAACCTTCTGGGTTTAACACAGGAGTTATAGAAAATGAAGAGTATTCAATTTATAAGTAGTTTACGCACTCAAAGGCAATTTATATATTTACACGGTTACGCCAGACGATCGTCTCCACCGCATGGATATAGTAGTACATCATCGCATATCAGATCTATATGAAACCCTGAACTTGCCGTTTGAGCATGAAATAGATTTTACTATTCTTAGCGTTCCCGAAATTCATCAACAAATTCCTTTCAAGTCGCCCAAGTTACGGGCAGACTACTTTTCTTTTATTTTAACAAAAGAGGGTTCGGGGGTTTATTATCTAGATGATAACAAATTTCCCTTTGGTTCCAGAAGCATATACTTTACAAATCCCGGTCACACCAAATCATATGAATTAAATGAATCAAAGGAAGCCTACCTAATTACGTTGACAGAAAACTTTCTAAAGGAATACGTACATCCTGAAAGTTTTGATGAATTCCCCTTTCTATTGGCTGAAATCGTTCCCCCAAAGACTCTTTCAGAAAAAAAGTTCAGTGAACTGGAAACATTGTACAAACAGATTTTGAATGAATTTAAAAATCCATCACTCTATAAGAATAAAATAGTAGGGAAACTGTTTTTTGTGTTTTTGCTAAAGATAAAAGAAGACTTTTGGTTGGATTATAATCCGATCACGGAAGGAAACAGGAATTCTCAAATTGTAAAATCATTTAAACAACTCCTTGAAAAAGAATTCAAGAAGATACTTTCTGATAACATGGGCAGAAGGCTACAAGTTAAAGATTTTGCTAACGAGCTCCATCTTCATCCCAATTATTTGAATTCGGTCATCCGGTCAAAAACAGGAAAAACGATTAATGACTGGCTGGCTAACAGAACCCTTGCGGCAGCCAAAGCCCTACTGCGAAACTCTTCATTGAGTGCAAAAGAAATCGCTTATAAATTGGGCTTTAGCGAACCCACACACTTCAATCGGTTTTTCAGGAACCATGCTAAAACAACTCCTAGCGAATTCAGAAAGAGCCTGGGTTCTTAGAAATAGACCATGTATTCTTTGGAATCGGTCATTCCCCTATCCTCAAATTAATTGACTTTTGTATCAGAAACTAAAAATGATACAATGAAACAAAGAACAATATTAGGGCACAGTTCGCTCAACATCAACCGAATTGGCCTTGGCTGTATGGGCATGTCAGAATTTTATGGATCTTTTAGTGAAGAAGAATCCATAAAAACCTTGCATAAAGCGATTGACCTGGGAGTCAATTTTTTCGATACCGCTGATATGTATGGTTGGGGAGCGAATGAACGGCTACTGGGAAAAGCCTTTAAAGGGCGATGGGATAACGTTGTTTTAGCAACCAAATTTGCCGTGATGCGCGGACCTAATGGCGAGTTCCTTGGACTCAACGGTAAGCCAGAATACATCAGGCAAGCATGCGACCAAAGTCTTCAAAATTTGGGTGTCGATGCAATTGATTTGTACTACATGCACCGGCAAGATCCTAAAGTTGAAATTGAAGAAATTGTAGGTGCAATGAGTGATTTGGTCAAGCAAGGAAAGGTTAAATACATTGGCCTTTCTGAAGTTAGCCCTGAAACGCTTCGCAGAGCTCATGCAGTTCATCCAATAACAGCACTTCAAACAGAATATTCTTTATGGAGTCGTGAACCAGAGAAAGAGCTTTTTGATGTTTGCAAAGAACTCGGTATCACCTTTGTGGCATACAGCCCCCTGGGTCGAGGGTTTCTGACCGGAGCGATTAAAAACCGCGCTGATTTAGAAGCAGGTGATTTTCGCCTTAGTAATCCTCGTTTTACGAATGAAGCCATTCAGAAAAATCTAAAATTTGTTGAGGTTATTGAACGTATTGCACAAAGCAAAGAAGCAACTAAAGCGCAGGTTGCCCTTGCCTGGCTCTTAAATCAAAACAATGAAATCACAGCTATTCCAGGTACAAGAAAAATCCATCGTCTTGAAGAGAATTTAGGTGCATTTAATGTGGAATTAACCGAAGATGATTTATCTATCATTGAAGAACATATACCTACTGAAACGGTTGGGGAACGGTATTGATACCGCCAAAGGAAACTTCTTCCCAGCGGTGTCTCAGCCCCGGGTCTCCCGCGTATTATTATCTCAGCGTCCCCGAAACGGGAGACACTGCCTGGAATTGGGTTCGTGACGCACGAAACAAGATTGGATGATTTATTAAGTCTGTGTTTCTTCGTTGCTATTGGTCGCATGATCACCAACTTGTTCTAATCTGATTTTTAAAAGCCTCGTTCTTTGGTATTTTCAATGTATGGATTTGAAGCCGGTTAAGTTCTTGATCCACGAGCGTTTGATAAATAATGCTTTTATATTTAACTTCGATAATCCCATCCTGTTAACGTACAGTTGATGTCTATTAAATACGAATTTCCAGCTTTATGAAACGAAGCATATTTGAGCCCTCGACACTGGATGAAATCCTTTCAAGGATTCAAAAACTAACACCAAATTCTCACGGGCGTTGGGGCAGGCTTACTTCAGAGCAAATGATTCGCCATCTGAATATGGCCTGTCAAATGTCATTTGGTGAGGTGGTTGTTGCTGATAGGAGTAATTTCATTACCAGGTCGGTGGTTAAATGGCTTTTTCTAAGCAATATAAAACCTCCGGGCCGGGAGAAAGGGAAAATCCAAACATTTCCAGAAGTGGATATCGTATCATTGAAACTACACGTAGAAGACTTGAATAAAGAACGGGCCGATTACCAGGCCGTTCTCCGTAGGTTAGTAAAAACCGAAATACTTGTACTCAAGCATCCACTCTTCGGAACTATGAGTAGAAATGATTGGGGCTTTCTGTGCTATGCGCATGCAGATTATCACTTGACCCAATTTGGTGTTTAAATGGATTCCATAGTATGGAACTTACAGAAAGTCGCACCCTGGAATTTACAAATGAGCACATAGATGAATTGAATGAAATTGCATTCAGGGACAGGCATATCAATTCAGAAACATCTTTATCGATGGCCAACCGTGCCTTGGAACTGTCTACTACAACATCGTATCCGCAAGGCATAGCAAAAGCTCTCCTGAACATTGGATTTCAGGAAATGATAATTTCAGAGTATGAAAAAGCCTTTTCGACTTTCAATAAATCACTTACCCTATATAAAGATATTAAGAATATGCCGGGTGTTGCCCATGCGTATTATAACCTCGGTGTACTTTATCTACGATTAGGGGAATATGAAAACGCCATGGAGGCTCAGGAGAAAAGCCTGCTCATAAGAAAGCAGTCAGGAGATCTTGACGCGGT
>JBEBJH010000361.1:0-3129 GCA_040079965.1 Cyclobacteriaceae bacterium | reverse complement strand
AGATTTACTTCCCGCCTGAAGAGTATGTTTAACTTTTGGTTGCAACGAAAGGGAGTTGCACCTGTTTTTGTTATGGGTATGCTTAATGGCCTATTACCTTGCGGCCTCACGTATCTGGCGATGACCTATTGCTTTATCCTGCCAACTGCGAGTGAGGGATTTGCATACATGCTATTATTTGGTGTTGGCACCTGGCCCGTCATGATTGGTATTACCTGGCTGATGGGATTAGGCTTTAAGCGTATTACTATTAACTATCAAAAAATAACGACCGTAGTATTTATTGCTATTGGTCTTTGGATGGTGGCCCGCTCATTCCTATCCTCATCCGACTCGCACACGCATTTGTTTGGAAAAGCCTCTACGGAAGAGGTGATTTGCCCTTAATCACAATTTTGAATTTGGGTTGAATTCCGTACTTTAGTACAAGAACTCAATTAAGAATTCGTTGAATAAAAAATGTTAAACAAATGAAAAAAATACTAGTTCCTACTGACTTCTCGAAGCTTTCTATCAATGCGCTCGAAGTTGCTATTGAAATTGCAAAGAAGTCTAATTCTGAAATCATATTACTTCATGTTGTTGAAGAGGCAGGGGCAGATTCATTCTCCATTGCGGGCGAGTGGCGCACTGAGGAAAATTGGTCAGATAGATTGTTTACCTTAAAACTAATAGAAAAAGCGAAAGTCCAGTTGGAAAAATTAGTACTCGACCCTCGTTTTTCGTCAGCCAAAGTTAGTGGGGAGTTGCGCCTTGGAAACGCATTTCACGGCATGCGCACGATTATTACCGAACATAAGGTTGATCTCGTTGTTATGGGAACCCGGGGTCATTCCAAACTGGAAGAAATGGTAATTGGTACCAATACGGAGCGCGTAGTGCGCCATGCTAAATGCCCGGTTTTAAGTATTCATAAAAAACCAGCCAAAGTCGATTTCAAAAATATTGTATACGCTACAGCGATGCATAAAGATGAAATGGTGTTTTCCCGAATGATTAAGAGAACTCAACAACTTTATAATTCAACGGTTCATCTTGTTCGTATCAATACTCCAGGCGATTTCCAGCGGGATTTTGTAGTGAAAGACTACATGGAAAAATTTGCCAAAAGCCTCGGTTTAAAAAATTATACAATCAATGTATTTAATGACATCACTGAGGAGGATGGTATCGTTTATTTTGCAGAAAGCATAGATGCTGACCTTATAGCCATGGCCACACACGGACGTACCGGGTTTGCTCACGTTATGGCGGGTAGCATAGCCGAAGATGTAGTAGGTCATTCAAAGCGTCCAGTGTTGACATTTGTCGTGAAACATTAATCATTCAATACTCAATTCATAAAGCCTCCCGGAAATTCAGGAGGCTTTATTTTTTAACTTTAGCGTTTGATCCAATAAACCATCTTGAAGAATTACTATTTCATATTGGGACTTAATATCTATGCCCATGAGCATGAAATAAAACAGGCCTACCGTAAACTGGCTTTGCAGTATCACCCTGATCGAAATCCATCAAAAGATGCAGAGGCAATTTTCAAAGAGGTTAATGAAGCCTATGAAGTTTTAGGAGACTCTCAACGAAAGTTTGAGTATGATCAGATGCTAATCGGAGTTCCGGTATCAAAACCGCATCGCGATCCACGCTATCGGCCAAGACCACCTGGATCTTATTCTCGCTCTTCTAAGAAAAATGAATTGCTTGAAGTAATGAGATCCTATCTCCACTATGCGATCTTGGTTTCTAGAGTAGCTTTACTTTTCTCCGCGGTCTTGATTGCTGATTATTCGTTACCTCCCGAAAAAACGCAAAGGGAGGTTGTTCATTTGCAAAGCAAGAGGGAATACCGGGGAACTCGTTCCTATCAGTTGGAGCTGGAGAATGGTGAAACAATGAACCTAAACAGACAGACAGCACAGGAGTTTCAACGGGGTTCAGTTATTACCATTTATAACTCTGCATGGTTTTCAGTGCCATTACTATTGGAAAATGAGAAGACGCAGTTCAAGACAAAAATTCCGGTTTCCATTTATGGTAATTTTGTTTTTTTGCCCATGGTTCTTCTGATCACATCCCTGTTGGGCACTTTTTATTGGAAAGGAGTTGAGTTTCGTTTTAATCTGGGGGTAGTAAATTTTTTCCTGATGATGCTAAGTTTTATATTTCTACGGATTCATAGCTTTTAATGATATGAGCAAAAAGAATAACTGGAAATCCCGCGAAGGAGTCGTCTACTCGACAAGTGAGGATTTTGCTTATGCCCATCAACAAAATGAAGAAGCCGAGACCTTATCACCAGGGAAGCAGAGCCTGCGTGTAATGATGGATAATTCGGGGCGAGCGGGCAAACAAGTTACATTAGTCACAGGTTTTATTGGTTCCGTCACCGACCTTGAAGCATTAACGAAATTGCTGAAAACGAAATGTGGCGTAGGTGGATCTGCTAAAGATGGTGAAATACTTATTCAAGGTGATGCCCGTGATAAACTTATTGTCATCCTTACCAAAGAGGGCTATAAAGCGCGAAAAATTTGATTTATTGATGATTAGTATCATTAAACTTTTAAGGGCGGGAATTGGTTTGTATATGTATATTTGATTTCTATTAAACTTAAAATTTTATCATTATGGCTTTTACACTTCCTGCTCTTCCTTATGCATTTAATGCGTTGGAACCTCATATCGATGCACGCACCATGGAGATACATCATGGCAAACATCACAACGCGTATGTAACTAATTTGAACAATGCTGTGGCCGGTAAACCGGAGGAGAATCTCAGTATTGAAGAAATCTGTGCAACTATTTCCAAGCACCCGGTTGCTGTGCGCAATAATGGTGGCGGTCATTTTAACCACTCCATGTTCTGGACAATCATGGGCCCCAATGCAGGTGGTGCGCCTACTGGTGCTTTGGCTGATGCTATTAATGCTACGTTTGGTAATTTTGATGAGTTCAAAACAAAATTCAATGCGGCAGGTGTGGGTCGGTTTGGTTCGGGCTGGGCCTGGTTGATTAAGGATGCTTCTGGTAAACTGGCCATTACCTCAACCCCTAATCAGGATAATCCTTTGATGGACGTAGCTGAAGTAAAAGGCACACCTATATTAGGATTGGATGTATGGGAGA